>NZ_JBFLGB010000013.1:0-35720 GCF_041859915.1 Limosilactobacillus sp. | reverse complement strand
TAAGAATTCAAAACCGTGTTCCCGAGCCAGATTAATCCAGTGCTGTGCGATTGTTTTATCTGCCATGCCATATTTTTTGCATAGTTTATATTGGCTGATGCCACCTTGTAAATATTCTTGAACAACTTTGATTTTGAATTGTGTTGAATACTTTGTCATATAAAAAACCACCCTAAAATTGTTAGATTTGTCTAACAATTTTAGGGCAGTTCAAACTCTGGAGGCCTATTTATGTTCTGAAGTAAAATTAAATTCCCTTAAGTTTTCGCCGACGGCCCTCCTGAAGAATGTAAATTGCCAAAATTACGAGGATGATTCCTAAGATTTCGACCCAATTAAGAACCAGGTGGAAGAAAATCACACTCAAAATTGAAGTCACAATTGGCTGAAGGGCATCCATAATACTAACCACGTCTGACGGGGCAAATTTAGTAGCTACCATTAGTAAAACAAAGGGCAAAATGGTTCCGAACAGCACTACCGTCCCCACCGAAGCTATTAACGTTGGTGAAATCCGAGGCGGGTTAATCCAGAAAGGTCGATAAAGGTTAAAGAGCACACCAGCGATCATTGTCCCCCAACCCAGGACAACAATCGGTGGATTCTTGGCTGCCGCCCGTTGGGGTAAAACCACGTATAAGGCAGCCGTGATCCCCGAACCAATTCCCCAAAGTAGGGAGTCAACCGGGATGGCAAGCTTAGTAATATTTCCCCGGGTAATGCTTAACACTACCCCTAGTAGGGCAATTACAAAGGCGATAATATCACTCCGGAAGAGACGGCGATGAAGGAAAATCACTCCACCGAGTACGATAAAGAGTGGTGAAAGGTACTGTAAGATCGTAGCCGCGGAGGCATTTCCTAGCTGAATCGCGTAGTAGAAGGTTAATAGATTAGCCATTAAGCCAAAAATTGCGTAAGAGACCACCGAGATAGTAGTCGCTCGTTCTTTAAAAACCGCAAACGTTCGCTTCCCATAAAGAAAACCACTAAGGATTAACAAAATTACACCAGTAACGATAGTACGTGTTGAAAGCATCCAAGTAGCTGGGATCGCAAGATTTTGTGAAATCAGTTGAAGAACCGTTCCCGAAATTCCCCACATGGTTGAGGCCAAGGCCGCGATTGCAATTCCACGCATAACGTGATGTGATGACGAAGACTTATCCATATGTATTCAATCCTTTCTAAAAGCTATTCACCTAGTTTATAAATTGGTATCTTAGGCCCAGCCGAATGTGGCCCCGCACTACTTGCCCGCTGACCATGCTGAGCATCCCTTCGATTTTCAAATTGCCGTTCGTGTTCATTAATGTCATGTTCAGTCCGCAGGTTTTGTCGAGCCCAGCTTTGGAGGATTCGTTCCATATACTGAAGATTATGGGCGCCGTTTAAGACAGCTTGCCGTAAAGCCAACTTAATCATTGCCGGAGTATAATTATCACGATCTTGCCAATCATTAACGATTTGCAGTTCCATGGCCGATAAGGGACGACCAAATTCACTCTCCAGCATTGCAAAAATTTTTTGCCGAGTATTTTCTTGCTCTTGCTTAGTCGCTTTAGTAACTGTTTGGTTATCAAGATCCACCAGTTTAGTCACTAAGGGCGTGAAATCATAAATGGCATCCTCCTTACCATCTGCCAATTGGCGAACCCGCTGCTCAACCAAACGATTGGTCATCATCTGGTGAAGCTGATTAAAAATTTGGGTCTCAGAGGTCCCTAAGTTTTTAGCAATCAAGCGAACATCAGGATTCATCGTCCCTTGATCCTGGTATGACTTAAATTGCAGGTAAAGAACTAGTTGAGCCGTCGTTAAGCCAATCTGCTTATAATGACGTAACAAGAGATTGCTGACGATCGTTTCCCCAGCTTGTAAGTACCGTTGCAAAGCCTTTTTTTCAGCCAAGATTACCATCCTTTCTTTGACAAACGAAGAGAGGAATCATAACTACTGGTTACAACTCCTCTGATAAGTTACAAGTTATTAATTTGTTGTACATACCGACCATTCTTGAAGTTAACCAGGTCATAGCAAAGCTTACCTTGATGACTACGGTAAGTAACTTCCCAAACTACCTTGCCATTGAAGATTCCCGGCGCAATCTTCATAATTTGGGTAGGGTGACGATTGGCCATGGTCATCGCCCGGACCTGTTGTTCAGTCACTCCGTTTGCCTGCTTAACGACCCGAATACTACCACCATGCTGCGGAACAATTACCAAGATTGGTTGGTTAGATTGGTTGCGACCCGTAATACTATAATAAGTGCTCTCCCGGTTAAAAATATAAAAGTGGCCGGGGGAGTGCAGGTGGGCATATTGCTTAGCCATCGTAACCGTCTGCCGACGAGCCGCTGCCCGTGGCTGGTTAGCAACAGCATAAATGCTCCACCCTACCAATAATAGGATCAAAATTGTTAATAAAATATTGCGAATCGTGCGCAGCGCGGAACCACGATTTTGTTCACGCTGGACCTCACGTCGACTTTGCATGTAATTATTCCCTTCCTATTACCTGACGAAAGAATCGTCAGTAGTCATGTTAATTAATCTTAATAATTATAACAAAAAAGCTTAATTTTGTGGGGAATGGTAATTCTTTTTTAAGAATTTATTTGTCGCTAAAATCAGTTGGTCTGTTGGCAAAATCTTGATTGGCAGATTCTTGGGAAAGCTTTTAAGAATAGTTGATCCGTAACGACGTTGGTAAAGACGGGAATCAAGCACCACGGCAATTCCGTAATCATCAGGCGTTCGAATCAACCGTCCGACTCCCTGCCGCAGACGCATCGTTGCCTTGGGCAAGGCCGATTGGTAAAAGGGATTCTTTCCCTGACGCTTTAAAAGCTCATTCTGGGCTCGCGTCATAACCTCATCTGGAGCATCAAATGGTAATCGCGTCACAATCAAGAGCTCCAAAGCGGCCTTAGGCAGGTCAACTCCCTCCCAAAAACTGGAAGCCCCCAGCAAGATTGCGTGGTGACCGTTAGCAAACTGTTTCAGCAGCTTTTCCCGTCCCCCCGTAATTCCTTGAGCGAGGATATCACGCTGGTCAAACAAGTCGGTTTCACGCAGTTGACTGTAAACCTGCTCAATCATTACTAGCGAATTAAAAAGGATCATCGTCTGACAGTTCGTTTTCTTAGTTAATTGGTAAATGGTTCGACTAAGATAACGAACATAATCAGCATTGTTACGGGCAGTCGGCACCGGTGAATCCTTGGCTACGAACAGACGAGCACGTGTCTGATAGTCAAACGGAGAAGCGAACCGTTTGGCCAAGGTGGATTGACGGTCAAGATCCAGTTGTTGATAAAGATAATGGGATCGTGCCGACGAAAAGAGTGTGGCTCCCGTAAAGAGCGGCTGAGCAAAGTAAGGGTAAACATTTTCAGTTAGGTAATGATTGACCGCAACTAACCCTCCATTGAGCTGCATTGCGCTGCGTTCGCTGGATTGACGAATACGCAGCCAAAAGGTAGCATTCTCACCCTGGTGTTGAAGAGTTCGATTATACTGGTTCAAGGTGTCATCAGCGTCACTTAGCTTAACCATCTGACTTTGGAATTGACTCATCAAGTAACGATCGCTTGGTAGCCACCGCTCGGCTTGCTGGTCAAAGATGTGCTGGAGAGCCGAAAAATGCAACTGTACACTACTCAAAGCTTGCTCCAGGTTCATCATTAAGGGGCCACCAACATCTAGCAGCTCCTCTAATTGATTATTTTCAAGCGGTTGTTCAATCAGTGCGTTTTCACTATTGGTCGTCGTCTGTTGCATGAATTGCCGGTAGAGAGCCTGTTGGAATTGATTGACAGCCTGTTCGATCGCTGTTAAGTCACCCCGCAATAGTTCAACGTTATAGCTTGCCAGGGCATGGTCAGCAAAGACGTCCGTCAGGTTGCGCTCACTGCCGTTATTAACTAGTCCGCTAAGCACATGAATAGCTGTTCGTAAACGTGAAAAATCAAATTGTCGACGAGAACGACGCAAGATATTGTCGCTAAGGTGCTGGGCTTCATCGATAACCAAATATGGTCGTCGTGTCCCATCCCCTAATTCTTGAGCATGAGCAACTAGGTAAGCATGGTTCGTAATAATAATGTTAGCCTGTTTCAGCCGGCGTTCACGTCGCACTAGGAAATCATCATTATAAAATTCACCATCGGGATTTAAGCTTTTAATCCCATGGTGGCGAATTTCCGTAAAGTAAGGTGATTGCTGGGCCGTCAAGTTCAGCTCATCCAAATCACCACTGGTTGTTTCGAGTAACCAAACCAACAGCCGGGCCTTAAAAAGCTGCACTAGTTTAGAATCTTCAACCACACTCAGCGACCGGGCAAATTTAGCGAGGTCAAGATAATGATCATTACCCTTCACCACTACCGCGTTCATTTGAAACGGCAATACTTGGTTGAGCTGGGCCACTGCTTGCTCAGCAATCTGTTGTTGAAGAAGGTTCGTTGCCGTGCTAACAACAATCTGCTTATCGGGGTAGGCAACATAACTTAAGGGGAAAAGATAACCCAGTGTTTTGCCACTGCCTGTGCCCGCTTCAACGATCATGTTCTTTGGCTCGTCATGGGTGTAATTATTATAGATGCTATTCATAATTTTAGCTTGGACCGGTCGCACCGCTAACCGATCACCAAAGAGCTTGGCTTTGGCCCGTTTTGTCGATGGATAACGGGGAGTAGCGGCTGACTTGGCAACCGTTAGTGGACGCTGCTTATGCAAAACTAAGCCATGACTAACGTATAAACCTTCTGTCAACGGTAACGGATGATCAACTCGTCGTGCTAATTCATGATCAAAGACTGTCGCCGTTTGTTGAGGAAGGTCGAGCTTCAATTCAACGATCCGTTCCAAGGTCAGCGTTGGCAAATGCTGAATCCGCTTCAGAAGATCAATTAATAACTGAGCAGTGGCCTCGGCATCCGAAACCGCGCTGTGGGGATGATCATGCTCGATATGCAACGAACTGGTCAAGTCACGTAACCGGAAGCTCTGGGCAGTCGGTAGAAGGATTTGACTCATGGTTACCGTATCAATTGCGGTGATCGATAAAGTTGGATAGCCAGCTCGTTCTAATTCCGCATTCAAAAACGGAAAATCAAAATTAACGTTATGGGCAACAAAAATTGTCCCGGTCAAAAGGCTATAAATTGTTCCGGCAACGTCTTCGAACAAGGGGGCCTTCCGAACGTCCCGATCATGAATACCAGTCAATTGTACAATCGAATGAGGAATCTTTGTTCGTGGATTAACCATCGTGGCAAACCGATTGATAATTTGACCGCTCTGGACTAAAACACAACCGATTTGGATGATTCGGTCACCATGATTGACACTGGTGCCAGTAGTTTCCAAATCGACAACCGAATAAATAGGCGCCTGTTTATCATGCTGTCGGCGTCGTTGTTTTTGTTTATTCACACTTATCACCGAATCTCTTCAATAAATTATTAATCCTCTATTAATGATACACCATTCGAAATTTGTTTGCTGTAGCTAACAATTATTCCGGTTAAATGTTTAGATTTGGTAATGTCTGATGGGAATCCCCTTTCCTAAATTATCATTATAAGCTATGATGGAGAATGGAATTTTTTTAAGAAAGTAGGTTTCAACGTTGAGACAACAGGGGATTGGAGAAAGTCATGCAAAAATAATTTTAATGGGTGAGCATAGTGTTGTTTATGGACAACCAGCTATTGCCCTTCCCCTCCCCGATGTTAAGCTCGTCGTCACTATCAAGGAAGCAAAGGCCGGGCAAATTGTCCAGAGTCGTTATTCCGATTGTGACTGGCAAGCGCTCCCGGAGACGATGCATGGCATTCAAAAATTAATTGCGACACTTGTGAAACGATTTAATGGCCAAGATGATTACTGGCGGCTATCAATTGATAGTCAATTGCCAGCTGAGCGAGGAATGGGTTCTTCCGCCGCAACTGCAATTGCCATCGTCCGGGCATTCTTTAACTACTATGGTCAGCCCCTCGACCGGCCAACACTGTTAAAGTTAGCTGACGTTGAAGAGCAAATTACCCACCGTAGTCCCTCAGGATTAGACGCGGCAACCACCAGTTCCAAAGTTCCCCTTTACTTTATTAAGGGACAAGAAGGAACCCCCATTCCTCTCAACCTACAAGCAACAATGGTAATCGCCGATACAGGAATCAAAGGGGCCACCAAGGAAGCCATCCTGGCTGTTCAAAAGCTACTGCAAACTGCACCTGCAATGGCCCAAAGTCATATTAAACACCTCGGCAAGCTCGTTCAGGCAACTCGTCAATTTCTAGCCAATAATGAAGTTATTAAGTTGGGCACAGCGCTAACAGCTGCTCAGCATGACCTGCAAGCTCTTCAAGTCAGCAACCACCAGCTTGACCACCTAATTAAGGTTGCCAATAATAATGGTGCTCTCGGGGCCAAATTAACCGGTGGTGGTCGTGGCGGTTGCATGTTTGCCATTACCGCTACCGCTTTAGGTGCTCGTAAACTGGCGACTATTCTTAAAGAAAACGGGGCTCATCAGACGTGGATTCAGCCATTGGATAGCCGGGGTGAAGAGTAATGACAACCGCCAAGGCACATACTAACATTGCGCTCATCAAGTATTGGGGCAAGAAGGATCAACAACTAATTATTCCACAAACGGATAGTCTTTCGTTAACCCTTAATGAATTCTACACAACTACCCAAGTTGTTTTTGACCCGACTTTGACCACTGACCAGGTTTCGATCAACCACCACCGATTGACACCAGCTGCTGCACAACGCACTAGTGCCTTCTTAGATTTGGTACGTCAGCGTGCCGGTCGCACTGAATTTGCTCGAGTCAACTCGATTAACCACGTTCCAACTGCTGCCGGATTAGCTTCCTCGGCTTCTGCCTTTGCGGCTCTGGCTGGTGCTGCCAGTGCTGCTGCTGGGATGCAACTTAATCGGCGGGAACTTTCTCGTCTAGCACGCCGGGGCTCTGGATCGGCCACCCGTTCAATTTACGGTGGCCTAGTAGAATGGCATCGGGGTCATGATGACCACAGTTCTTACGCCGAACCAGTCATGGAAAAGCTTGATTTTGGGCTTGAAATGCTTGCAATCATGATCAACACTAAGAAAAAGAAGATTACTAGTAGGCAAGGGATGCAGGCCTCTGTTGCCACCTCACCTTACTATGCTAGCTGGCGACAGGTCGTTGCCAATGACATGCAAGCTATTAAAGCGGCTATTCAGCAGCGTGACATTCCCACTATTGGCCACATCGCTGAAGAAAATGCTCTCCGGATGCATGCCCTTACCCTATCGGCTGATCCGGGCTATTCCTACTTTAATAGTCAAACCCTAACGGCAATGCGCGCTGTTCGAGCATTGCGCAAGCGGGGGATAAAATGCTATTATACGATGGATGCCGGTCCCAATGTCAAAGTGATTTATGACCATCGGGACCGTGAACGTGTCATTGCTGGCTTAAGTCAATATTTTGACCGGTCACAACTGATAGTTTCAGCAGCTGGACCAGGAATTCAAATTTGGGATGAGAAAACAAAAAAGGTACTATTATAGGGGGATTTTGATACTTTGATTACTGAAAAAGCTCCGGGGAAGTTATACATTGCGGGGGAATATGCTGTCGTTGAAAACGGCTATCCCGCAATTTTAGTGGCACTTGACCAATTTGTAACTTGTACAATTACAGAAAGTGCCCGCGAAGTTGGTCAAATCATTAGCAAACAATATGCCAATAACCAATTAAGTTGGCGCCGATTGGGTGATCGAATGGTCGTCGATAAACGGGATAACCCGTTTTCTTATATTCTTTCTGCCATTAAGGTTACGGAAGAATATGCACGCAGCTTTGAACGAGAACTACGAATCTATGATATGCACATCGATAGCCAACTTGATAGTGCCAATGGTCGTAAGTACGGTCTCGGCTCATCAGCCGCCGTTACCGTTGCCACCGTTAAAGCACTGTGTCACTTCTACCATCTCCCGGTCACTAAGGATGAAATCTTTAAGCTCGCTGCCATCGCCCACTTCGCCGTCCAAGGCAATGGTTCTCTTGGTGACGTTGCCGCCTCAGTTTATGGTGGATGGATTTCTTACCATTCATTTGATCGTCAGTGGCTTGCCCAACAGCGAAAATACCTTAACCTAAAAGAATTAATTGACTTACCATGGCCAGACCTAAAAATTGAACCACTAGTAGCACCTAAAGACTTAGAACTTTTGATTGGTTGGACTGGGAAACCCGCTTCTACTTCGCAATTAGTCGATAAGATCTCCCTTTTCAAGGCTCGTCAGCAAGACGAATATCACCGCTTTCTTGATGACAGTAAGGCGTGCATCCAACGAATGGTCGATGGCTTTCATCACCAGGATCTCGAAGTCATCAAGCGAGAAATTCGCTATAACCGTAATCTTCTCAAGCGACTTGGTGCTAATTCAGGTGTGGATATCGAGACACCCGTCCTAAACCGACTCTGCCAAATCGCTGAGAAGTTTGGTGGAGCCGCTAAGACGTCTGGTGCCGGTGGCGGTGATTGTGGAATTGTTGCAATTGATCGTCATGCTAATTTCAAAGGTGTTCTGAAGTCCTGGGCAAAGGAAAAGATCGAGCGTTTACCCCTCTCCGTCCACTTCATCGACGACATTAAATACAGTGTGCAACAACATCTACCGTTATAAGACTAGGTAACGATAATAATCAATCGGGTGGTGACAACCAATCATTATTAATTGCCACCACCCTTTTAGTAACTTAGGAGGAAATTAATGATGGAATCACAACAAGCTAACCGCAAGAATGAACATCTCTCCCTAGCAATTGCCTCCTTTAAGCAGGCACATACCCATCACTACTTTAATCAAATTCGGTTAATTCATAATGCATTACCGGAAATGAGTACCACCGACGTCGATCCCCGGGTTCAATTAGGCCCACATTTGCACCTTGAATGGCCCTTCTACCTAGAAGCAATGACGGGTGGTAGCAACCAAGCCATGAAGGTTAACCGTACTTTAGCCCACCAAGCGGCCCGTCATCACTTAGCAATAGCCACCGGTTCATTAAGCATTGCCATTCGTGAACCGGCGACTCGTCCTTCTTTTACCGTCGTCCGCGAAGAAGACCCTGCAGGCCTTGTCTTTGCAAATTTGAGCGCTGGGACAAGCCTTCAAGCAGCCCAAACGGCAATTAAGCTGCTCCATGCTGACGCCTTAGAGCTCCACCTCAATGCTGCTCAAGAATTAACGATGATGGAAGGCGACCGCAACTTTCATTGGATTGACAATATTAAATGTTTGGTAAAAGCCCTCCCCGTACCAATAATTGTTAAAGAAGTCGGCTTCGGAATGAGTCAACAAACGATTCGGCGTTTATTAGCCGCAGGTGTTCGTTATATCAACATCAGCGGACGGGGAGGTACTAATTTTGCCCTGATTGAAAATCGGCGGAGTCATGGATTAGGATTACCCGAGTTAAATAAGTGGGGACAAACTACGCCTGAATCGTTGCTAGAAGCCCGGGTCATTAAAGATCCTTCACCAACTATCATCGCATCTGGTGGTATCATTAATCCCCTCGACGTAATTAAGGCGGGCGTACTGGGCGCCCAAACGGTTGGCGTCGCCGGTTACTTCTTAAATATTCTTATTCGTCATGGTGAAAATGCATTGGATGAAGAACTCTGTCGTTGGCAAGAAGAAATTCTTCGTCTTCTAACCTTACTTGGCTGCCAACGCTTCACCGATTTATCTCACCGTGTCGATTTTGTACTTCAAGGGGATCTTTATGATTATGCCCGGCAACGAAAATTAATCTAAGATGATTTAGGACTGGAATGGGTTTGTAAAAGTTTTTCCCCAGGTACGCAAAAAAGGTTCGCTAGCACTTGCTAACGAACCTTTTTAATTACTAGAGATCAATTATCTCCTAATAATATTACATGAACATGTGGGCGTAAATTGGAACCAAGATATCCATAGCCAGAGAAATAATCAGAACAGAAACACCGGCCATCGCACCTTGAACTTCACCAAGGGACAGAGCCTTAACGGAACCAACCGTGTGCCCTGCAGAACCTAAACCTAAACCAGTAGCAACTGGTGAAATCTTGTCGAGACGAAGAATCTTGATCAAGAATTCAGCCAAGGCGTAGATAACAACGGCGTTAAGGATACATGCCATCGCAGTAACAGCTGGAACACCATGAACACCGGCAGCGATAGGCATAGCAACGGCGGTAGTGGCAGCCTGTGGCAGCATTGAAGCCGTTGAAGCAGCAGAAAGGCCGAACAGCTTACTTACAAGTTGAATCAGGAACAGTGAAATAAATCCACCGACGAAGCAGATTACGATAATATCGAACCAGTACTTCTTGAAAATGTTGTTAACCTTGTAAACAGGAATGGCAAAGGCCATCGTAGCTGGGTTCAAGAACCAGAAAATCATGTTACCACCTGGCAGGTAGTACTTGGTGTAAACCGCAGCAGTCGTGGAACCAGTACTCTTAGCCCAAATGGCCAAAACAACAATTCCTAATACCATTCCGACAAGCAGTGGGTTAAATAGGAAGAACCCATTACTAATCTTGGATAACCACATACCAATAAGATAAACAATTAATGAAATGAAAATACCAGTGAATGGTAATGCTAGATTAGTCATAATTGTAGCTGACATAATAATTGGCCCCCCTTAGTCTTTGTCCTTGTTACCAGTAATCTTGTGGTGAATGCTCATAACCAAAGCACCAACGTAGGCAATTACAACCAAGAGGATGATCGTAGCAATAATGATTACACAAACATCTTGGATACCTTCCCGACGCATGATGTCCAGGTGATCAGCTAACTGAATTCCTGATGGAACGAACAGGAATGCAATAAGACCGATCATAAAGGTACCAAACTTTTCAACTTGGTGTAGCTTTACAATGTGACATGCCAGCAAGATGTAAAGTAGAACCATCCCAATTAAAGGAGTTGGTACAACGAAACTTGCTGGGAACAGATCAGAGATCAGTTGAGAAACAAACAGAATAGCAGCGAAGATTCCCATTTGAACATAAATGTTGGAAGCTTCTGGCTTTTTATCCTTCTTGTCCATAATATATTCCCTCCCACAGAAATAAACTTTGAATAATTGCTAGACATTGCAATCACAATTGCAATCTCATTACAACTGTAATGATAACGCAATATTTCAACTTTGTGCGGGATTTAACAATGAAATAGCATAAATTAAGGATAAGTTGCCCTCATTGCACTATGAGATGCCCTTAATTTTGTTCAGCTAACAACAAATTAAATTTTCTATATGCCCTAACACCTTCAAGTTTCATACCATTAAGTGTATTTAGCAAATAAACAATTCTTCTTATACAAAAGCAATTCACAAATTAAACAATTGTGAATTGCTTTCCTACTTTATATTTAATTTTTACTACATCCCCAATGCCTGCTTAACTTTGGCGACATAAGACCGACTAACCGGAATCTTGCTGCCATCCTTAAGGGTTAATTCATAGGTGTGATTAAAACTCGGTTCTAATTCGCTGACCATGTTCAAATTAACGGCAAAGCTACGATGAACCCGAATAAATTGCGCCGGATCGAGTTGCTTCAACAAGCTAGTTAAAGACTGCTTGCTGCTGATCTGGTGGCCACCTTGTACTGAGGCCACCGTTTCTCCACCCTGGGTTTGAATATAAAGAATTGATGCTTTCTGAATGACAATGGTTCGATCATCGTTGGTTAACGATAACCGGGGATTAGTCTGCTGCGCCTGCTCACGCTTAGCAACTGGTTCCTTCCCCGTCGAAGAAGAAATGATCTTCTGAACACGACTAATAGCATCATTAACCTGATCTTGGGAGAATGGTTTTAGAATATAATCAATTGCATCAGCCTTAAACGCATCTAAGGCGTACTGATCATAAGCGGTCGCAAAGACGATGTAAGGGTGCTTTGGTAGGTCTTTAAGGCTTTCTGCCAAGGCCATCCCACTGCCATCAGTTAACTGAATATCTAAAAACATTAATTGTGGATGTTGTTCAGCCACTATCTGCTGGGCTTCATTTACCCCATCGGCTTCGTACACCGCTTCTACATTAGGATTCTGTCCCACCAGATAGTGCAGTTCCTCCCGCGCCAGTGGTTCATCATCAACAATTAACACCTTCATAACTATGATTCCCCTTTCGTTGTGAGTGGAATTGAAATAGTAACCGTTGTTCCATTTTTACCAGTAGCAAAATCAAGTTGACTACGCTCATCATAAAGACCAACCAAGCGTTGGTTTAAGTTTTGAAGGGCCGTCCCAGTTCCATGAGCGGATGGAACCGCCTCCTGACCCAATTTAGCTAGAATACGAGGATCAATCCCTATCCCGTTATCGGCCACCACAATGTGCAAACGGTCATTCACCCGGGTCAAGTTAATATTAACAACGTTACCATGGCGACGCTTACCAAAAGCGTGCTTGAGGGCATTTTCCACCAGTACTTGGATGGTAAACGGTGGCAGGAGGACATCATCACTGACCGCACTATGGAAGTTGACCAGGTAGCGATCAGGGAAGCGGGTTTGCTCTAACATCAAATAGGCGTGTACCTGCTCCATCTCCTGGGCTAGGGTAATTTTCGTTGATCGGGCGCCGATTAAGTTTGAGCGAAAGTAGGTCGACAGTTGCAACAATAATTGGCGAGCCTTTTTAGCATCAATCCGCATCATCGCGCTGATCGTGTTGATCGCATTAAAGAAAAAATGCGGGTTGACTTGGGCCTGAAGTGATTTGATCTCGGCATCCCGGACCAATTTAGACTGCATCTCCGCCTGGCCCAAAGCAATCTGACTGGCGAAGATCTCCCCTAAACCGGTTCCCAATTGAATTTCCACCGGAGTCAGCCGCCACGATTGGGTATAGTACATCTTCAGTGTCCCAATGACCTTATTCTTAACTCGTAGCGGCACCACGATTGCCGCCTCCAAGGGACAATTAGGATGGGTACAACCAATCTGCTCCTTGGTGCGGGCAACATGAACCTGGCCACTACGAATGACAATTTCGGACAAGTGGGTCAGCATCATTTTTCCCGGAATGTGATGGTCACTACCGGCGCCAACATGGGCCAGGATGTTCTGACGATCGGTAATGCTGACGGCATCGAAGTTAGTATGCCGCCGAATTGCCTCCACCACTTGCTGAGCCGATTTCATGTTCAGACCATTACGTAAAAACGGAAGAGTTTCCTTCGTTAATTGAAGAACCGAATGGGTCTGAGTTGCCCGCGTTTCTTCTTCCTGCCGCAGGTACATCGCAATAATCGACAAGAAGATCGACGTTCCAAGCGAATTGATCAGAATCATCGGTAAAGCAATGTAATGCACTAAGGTCCAGCCGGTTGGGCTAAAAAGAAAAACAAAAACCATTTGGATAGTTTCCATGACTAGGCCGACCAAGAAACCATGCCCGGGTGTCATGACCGTCATCGGATCACGACGGTCATTGTAAAGATAACCCGACAAAAGGCCAATTAAGACCGAACTTGGCACATAAAACCAGGCTTCGGGCGCCATTCCGCCTAAAATTACCCGGTGCAGGCCGGCAATCAGGCCAACGCTTCCCCCTACCCAAGGTCCGCCAATGATTCCGGCTACTGAGACAGCCAAGATACGAGCATTGACGATTGAGTAATTTGGCGAGATGGCCGTCAAAAGGATCTTATTATGCAACTGGTTAGCCGGATCAATTTCAATTCCGGTTGCATTAGCGATAATTGCAAAAATGGCGAAAATAATCGCGAGCTGAACCTTGTCTAGCCAATTTTCCGAAAAGAGTAAGCGACGGAAGGCAGGAATATTAACCAGCAGGAAGGCCAAGATAATTACAATGCCGACCCGCTCGATCATCAAGATTGTCAGATAAAACATAACCGCCGAACCGCCTTATTGCTGAGTACCAGTATTGATAACCGGCTGGGTACCCCGTTCACTGATGATGGCAACCATAATATTATTGATGATTTGCAATCGTTGCTCGTCGGTCAAATTAAGGTGAGCCTCTTTTGCCAGACGATCAATGGCATCTTCGGTGATCGAAACGGCCCCTTCAACAATGATCTTTCGAGCCGACAGAATAGCCGCGGACTGCTGCTTCTGCAACATTGCACTGGCAATTTCGGTAGCATAGGCCAGGTGGGTCAACCGAGTTTCAATAATCTTAACCCCGGCGACATTTAACCGGTCTTGGAGCTCCGCCGTCAGTTTGTCAGAAACCTCGGTTGGATTAGAACGCAATGTCAAAGCCTTCTCATCCTCAAAGGTATCGTATGGGTATTCACTGGCAACGTGACGGATTGCCGACTCACTCTGGATCTGCACAAATTGTTCATAATCATCAACCGCGAAAAGGGCCTTGGCGGTATCAACGACCTTGTAGACAATCACGGCCGCAATTTCGACTGGGTTCCCCTTCGAATCATTAACCTTTAGAATTTGACTATTAAAATTGGCGACCCGCAACGAAACCTCCTGCTTATCAGTAAAAGGCACCGTCATGAATAAGCCAGAATCACGGATCGTTCCAATGTAGTTCCCGAAGAAGGTCAGGGCTTTAGCTTCGTTAGGTTGAATAATCGTTAACGAGGTCGAGAAGATAGTCACTACCACTAGAACAATTGCTCCAAAGATAATGATCCCTGTCTGCCGACTGCGGTAACCATGGTAGACCAGCCAGCAACCCAACAGGGCACCAGCAATCGCTACTAACAGTCCTAAATAACCATTTACATGAAATGCATTTTTTTCTTTCATTGATTAAATTTCCTCCCTAAAAGCGCAATCCCTTTGGATAGAAATTCTTAATGGTCGTACCAACTAGTTTACCAAATCCAGTGGCATGCCCATCACAAGTCAACAGATACCACCCATTAGCTTGGGAATGGTCAAGCTTAATGACGTCACCATGAACGTATTGTCGCCACTGGTCCGGAGTTAGTTTTAAGACATGCTGGCAAGACTGTGGATCCAGTACCAACGCCCAAGCCAGGGCTGGTTCAAACCGGTTCTTCTTGAACACCCCGAGATGCAGGCCCGGTCGCAACACCGTCATCCCCGTCAAATCAGGCATTCCTGCCGGCAGGTTATATAGCTGATCACCAAAAGTTACTAGGTGATCCATTGGTTCGTTAGGAGCGAGCCAATCTCGAATCTGGTTAACCTCAGTCCGTGCCTGCTTATTAAGTTGGTTTTGTTGACGGTTCTTTTTCTTGCGCCGGTGTTTTTTGTGTTTTACTGGACGAGCGGGCGTCATCGTTGATTCTCCATTTTGCAGCTTTGCGATGAAATGTCCCTCCCCTTTAATATGGTGGGGGAAAAGACGAACCGCTTGACGAAGGGCGGGATTACCATCTGCCCAGTTCGGACGCCCATCATCCATTCCTGGATATTTCTTAATCGGTAACATTCTTAGTGCAGGATAGTTCTTTAGCAACCAAGCAATATTTTGCTCATCTTCTTCTGGGGAAAAGGTGCAGGTCGAATAAACTAACACCCCACCCGGCTTCAACATCTTAAGAGCCGAGGCAAGAATCTTTCTTTGGCGGTTCGCACATTCAGCCGGGTAGTCAGGATTCCAATATTCCATCCCGGCCGGTTCTTTGCGAAACATTCCTTCACCTGAACATGGGGCGTCAACTAGGATACGGTCAAAAAAGTGAGAGAATTGGTCCTCCAATTCAGCCGGGCTTTCATTCATCACCATGGCACTACGGGTTCCCCAGCGCTCTAGGTTTTCAGCCAAGACCTGTGCCCGCTTGCGGAAGATTTCATTAGCCACTAGCAGACCCTGGTCTTTCATTTTAGCGATCAGATGGGTCGTTTTCCCTCCTGGTGCAGCGCAGAGATCAAGGACTCGTTCACCAGGCTGGGGGTTCACCACTTCACCGACATACATGGCTGACGGTTCCTGACTGTAAATGGCACCGGTGACGTGATCAAGTGACTTGCCATCAACACTACCATAATAACCCCCTGGTACATAGGGAACCGGGCCTTGGGCTACCTTAATCGTTGCCAGCGGGGCGGGCTTTAAGGGATTAACCCGAAAGCCGCTTTGACTGGGTTGGTCAAAACTAGCCAAAAAAGCCGGTGCTTCATCCCCTAACAAACGTTGGTACTTTGTAATAAATTCCGCTGGTAATTGCACATTTTTCACTCCCTTTAATCATTTCCTATTGTACCCTAAAAGTATAGGAAGAAAAATACTTCGTTTTAGTATCGAAGGTAAATTAATTAACTTTTGCCTCACAACTGCGTATAATGTTAATTCAACAATCCATTTTAGGAAGTGAACACTAATTGAATCAATACTTAATTGCCATTGACCTTGATGGGACCACCCTCAATAACCAATCTCAATTAACCGCTGAAACCATCAAGACACTGCGCGCCGCTGCTGCCGATGGTCACATTGTCAGCATTATTACCGGTCGGCCATACCGGATTGCCCGACGTATTTATGATCAAATCGGTATCAAAACCCCGATGGTTAATTTCAACGGGGCCCTCACTCATATTTCCCACCAACACTGGGATAAGGAATATGACGTTGAATTGACGCAAGAGATTGCGCTTGACCTCCTGGCCCAACACCAGAAGTTAGGAATTGAAACTTTGACCGTGGAAAATAAGCTCCACGTCTGGGCTAACCACGCCAGTAATCACCTGCCAGAATTTCTCCCTAATCGTCTTCGGCCCAGTCAAGTGCTTAACGCCGCTAACCTTGCCGGTAACCCGCTCGCAATGACTATCGAATACCAGCCTGATCATAAACAAGATATTATCAAGGCCGTCAATGAAAAATATGGTGATTTTGTCGAGCCACGGGTCTGGGGTGGCCCTTACCACATTCTAGAATTGGTCCACCGTGGTATCCACAAGGAATCGGGGATGTTTTACATCGCAAAACAATATAATATTAGTAAAAATAATATCATTGCCTTCGGGGATGAACACAACGACCAAGAAATGTTAGACGCAGCGGGACGGGGTGTCGCCATGCGTAATGCCATCCCATCCATTAAAAAAATTGCCGACGATGTTACCAGCGTCGACAATGATCATAATGGACTAGCCAAATATCTTCAGGCTTATTTTAAGCTAAGGGTTTAATGAAATACTAAAATTTTAATTATGTAGGCCACCACGACAATTACAAAAAGAATTGTAATCATCAAGGTCGTCGTCCGATGCTGCTCAGCCACGTGGCCATTAGTAATTAGCATTAAACAGCCGCCACAGGCCAGGATAACACCAAGGGTGATTGTAGCTAATCGAGTGGAGCCACTGAGGGCGAAAGCGGCCGCAATTACAATTATTCCAATGATAGCTAATAAGAGCGAGATCTTTTGACGCATGAGCTTATTCCCTTCTATATTTAATCAGAGTCAATCATCATTAAAAAAATTATATCAATACATATCATTTAACAATAATTTTTGTTATAATAAGAGGCGAAGGCAATTCTGCAATTGCTTTCGCCAATATACTTCTACCATGGACCCGGCTGATCATATATCACCGGGCCTGTTTTATTTTACCACAAATTCAGCCAACCGAAAAAGCCTTCAGCGAGTGAAGACTTTTCCATGCTTAATTTACATTTGACGGTGCTTGTCCATTTCCTTGACCATCCAGAGAACCGGTAGGCCAATGATTACGATCCCAACGAAGAGAACGACACCCCAAGGATCGTTAACAACTTCACTGGCAAGTACGAAGATCGCTCCCGCAATCGAAATTAACGGGACAAGTGGGTAGAGCGGTGTGGAAAACGGACGAGGCTTTCCGCGATTACGGCGCCGCAAAATAAAGATGCCAAAGAAAGCTAAGGTATAAAAGCAATAAACCGTAAAGACACATAGGTCCGAGAGGTGGTCAGGATCAAAGAAACACATCATGACCGTGGCCAAGGCGATAATAAAACCAATCGCCACTACCGGCTCTTTGGCTTTAGGAGTAACGTAAGCTAGGTAACGAGAGAATGGTAAATCGTGACGTTTAGCCATCGCATAAACAATCCGTGGGAAAGTCATGATTTTACCATTAATCGTCCCCATCATTGAAATAATAATCCCAATCGAAAGCAGGCGACCACCGATTTTCCCGAAGGCCTTCATGGCTAAATAACTGGTGGTATCTTCACCGAGTTGGTGAATCTTAACCGCCGGCAGAAAACGAAAAACGCCAAAGGTGATCAAAGTATAAACCACCAGAACCACGCTGACCCCGATGATAATGGCTTTGGGCAGCAGCTTCTGGGGATTCTTCATTTCACCACCCAAATTAGCAATTAAGATCCAGCCATCATAGCCAAACAGCGTTGCCAGTACAGCAACCCCAAAATTACCGCTGGCCTGGTGTACCTGACTAACCGTCTGGCCGATTGCGTCTTCGTGACCAAAGAACAAGCCAAAGATAATGATGGCCGCAATGGGAATTAACTTACCAATGGTCGTCAAAATGGCAAAACCAGCGCCAACCCGGTTATCTAGCAGGTTCATCGCCCCAATTGCCAGGATGGTCACCACTGCTAAAGGAATTCGCCAGGCAGCCGACAAGCCAAAAAGCTCGGTCATCATGATACTCATGAAGCCGGCCACCGACGCGATAATCGCCGGGCCATAGACAATTGCTTGCATCCACCCGGACAAGAACCCGGTCAAACGACCATAGATATTTTCAATATAAACGTAAAGACCACCAGTATAGGGCATCTGTGAACCAATCTCGGCCACTGTTAACCCCGAAGTTAGGGTGATCAAGCCCCCAAGTATCCAAGCCAATAATGCCAGGCTAGAGGAACCGGCACTATCCAATACTGAAGCTTGCTTGAAAAAGATTCCGGAACCGATGATCGTCCCAATAACGAGCGATAATGCTGACCACAGGCCTAAGGAACGGTTGAGCTCCCTATTTGTGTTTTGTGGTTTCTCCATCCTTGCATCACATCCTTTACATTTGATTGTTTTCTATTGTAGCAGGGTTTCTTTATTAAAGAAAGATTAAAATTCAATTAAATAAGAAAAAGACTGACCACCAATCAATAAATCAGTGGTCAGCTTTATAATCTTTAATTGTTAAAAGCCCCGGCTAAGATCTGTGCTTGAGCAGTTTCGAGTTGGTCTGCATTATCACCAATGTAGCGGTTGACGACCCGTTCATTAGCATGAATCTCGTCCACTAGGAAATCATGAATAGTGGTAATGGCTACCCCGGCGTGACGCAAATGCTGAATAGTCATCGTCACCGCCAGTTCTTCTACCTTCGCTGCGGAAAGGGCCGCCGGTGCAACCTCAACTACTCCCTGATAATAACCAGTCATGAATACCTTATTCATACCATCATCCCCTTTAATTTAATTATAATTCTTTCCAGCAAGTCGGTTAATCAAATTGCCAGCCCATGATTGCCATCTCGGTCATCACGTCCCCCACGAGGGTTGAATAAAGGGTCGTCTCACTCTGCGGTATCCCACCGAGGGCCGGCAGGTAAAAATTAACAATTGCACGATAGCCTTCACCTGGCCGCGTTTGACTGTCCCGCTCAATCCAAATGGGACTATAGGCATCCAATTCATTATCGTGATAAAAATTATATTCGGCAATTTCTTGCTGCAATAGTTCACGGACCCGTCGGTAGTCACAGCTAAGCCGCAACTGGTTCAGATCATCAAGGACTTCCCCAGTAGCACTATTAAAGGGTGGATAGTCTTCAAAGTAGGCATGAATCCGTTGGAGGACGCTCAGACTAAGGCTGGTCACAAAGGTATTACCACGGTGAACATCCAGCAGTGTTGATTTCTCGGTATGGATATCATTAGCTAAAGTTCCCAAGTAGGGCTCCTCCATCGCAATCAATTCCGATTCAATTAGTTGTAAATCACTCTTATTGAGCATCTTATTATCATTCCCTCTTTAATCACCAAAATAGCGAAGAAATGCTTCACTATTCGTGATTGTCTATTTCTCTTAACCTGATTATACTATAATAACGAAAGTTTTTTTAAGGATGCGGGGTCGTCATCGTGGAGAACCATAAGCTTATTTACATCACCTACCAGGTACTTATTGCAATTCTGGCGGTCATTGTCATCTTCATGCTACTAGCCTACTATGCTGGTGACCTAAATATTGATGCGTATCCTTACAGTCTAATCGATAACGGTATCTGGGCCCTTTTCACGATTGATTACCTCGTTCGCTTTATTCGTGCTCAGAATAAGAAGCAATTTTTTACTCATAATATTTTCGACCTACTCTCGATCATCCCGGCCAGCAGCCTCTTTGCCTTTTTTCGGATCGCCCAAATTGGCCGGACCTTTCGTCTCCTTAAATTACTGCGTCTTCTCCGCTTGGTAGGTTTAACCGGTCGACTGGCTAGTTTTTTCAAGCGCAGCGACTTACTTTATTACCTTTACATTAGTATTGCCGTCATTCTAGTGGCGGCAGCGATGTTTTGTATCTCGGAACGAGTCTCATTTGGTAACGCCCTCTGGTGGGCAATCACTACGGCGACGACCATTGGCTATGGGGATGTGGTCCCTAAGACCGGAATTGGCCGTGGAGCCGCGATCATCCTAATGCTGCTGGGAATCGGTTTTATTGGGATGCTGACCAGCACAATCACCGAATACTTTGCCAAAGAAGACGAAGAGAAAACGGCCCGAAAGCTTAACTTGTTCGGTCAGTTACTGACACGGCTCGTCGCAGATCGAAAACACCACGCCCAGCAACTTGACCGCCTAGAAAAAGAAAATCAAGCGTTAAAGGCGGAACTCGATGAGATCAGAGAAATGCTCACTACCGAAAAATATAATCATCACCATCCCAACAGATAAACGATTAGCCGTATTTGTTGGCCGGAGTTTTTAATTAATCATTCAAATTAAAACAATCTTAGGTTTAAGAAAAAGGAGTTACCATGGATTTTTCATTTCACCACCGCTCAGGGCTCAGACGACTATACCTTGAATACAGCCTGATGTTTGTGTTCCTGGCCATCTGCATTTTTGGTACCTACCTGGCGACTGGGCATACCTTCATCCTCAGCAAGGATGCCCTCAACCAACACCTACCATTACTGATTAAGTATCGACAGGCACTGATTCACTTCTTCCACCATCCGGGACAATTAAGCTTCTGGTCCTGGCAAATGGGACTGGGAACCGATACTTTCCAGGTTTATTCTTACTACACCATCGGTGACGTTTTTGCCTACCTAGCCCTCCTCTTTCCAGCCGCCAAAATGACCTTAGCCTACCAAGTAATCGGGATGCTCAGGTTGTACTGTGTTGGACTGGCCTTCGTTTACTTTGCCCAGCACTTTCGTTTCCGCCATTCGGTAATCCTAATTGGAACCGTCACCTACACCGTCAACGCCTTTCTCCTTTACGCCAACGTGGCCCAGCCCTTTTTCACTACTCCTTTCATTATTTTTCCATTAATTGTCGTTCAGATCGAACGAATCTTACAAGGCGGGTCAGCCTGGCCGCTAACCGGGGTCTTCATTTGGATGCTCATTAGCAATTACTATCTGGCATTTGTCCTTGGGATCGGGGCTTTGGCCTATCTAATACTCCGGGTAGCCACCAGGTACCGAACCAAGTTAAATTATTGGCGTGTTTTGGCTAAATTATTCTTTGCGACAATCACCAGTCTCTTAGTTGCCGCTGTCATGTTAGTCCCCGAAATCATAGCGATTATGAATTCCACCCGGACCGGGGCTCAGTTTGCCAACGGCCTCAAAGCCTACCCACTCTACTACTACCTTTTCTTACCGAAGCAGTTAATCAACGGTGGTCAATGGTACTTCATGTACTGGACAGCTTTGGGCGTCGTTTCAATTGGCTTTTTAGCCCTTGTCTACGTCTACTCCAGACCGCGGCGCTATCCATTGATGACAATTAGCCTGGGACTATCTTTAGTAATGCTGCTAATCCCGGCTGTCGGCGCCTTTTTTAACGGCATGATGTCGGCCTCTAACCGTTGGACACTTTTGGTCTACCTGCCATTAGCAATGGCCGTCTGCGTGTTCGTGCAAAATGCTCCTCACTTTGATCGTCACACCCTTTGGATCCTCAATATTGCCACCATCATCTACCTAGCCATCCTGATTGTAACCTTCTATTTTTCCAACAATGGCGACATTTTCATGCCGGTACTCTTCTTAATCTTGTCACTGATGACTCTCTGGCTAGTTAATTTTCACAAGACGCGTTTCCCGGACCGTTGGTTACTCGCAATTGTCCTGTTAAATGCCGGTTTCAACGCAATCTATGCCGCCTTCCCCTACCAGGGAGACTTCTCTGACCAGATGCTCAGCCGGGGCGAATACCAATCCATTACCGCAAACCGGTACGGGGGACTCGACCAAGGACTCAGCCGTACTCCGGCCTACCGAATTTCGACGATTAGTCAAAATCAAATCATCGATGGGCCCAACCTCGATAATGACCTGACCTCGGGGCTTCACAATATTGATTCTTATTACTCCCTACAAAATAAATACCTCGGCCAGTTCAATACCAGCCTCCAAAATAATCAGTACCAAGCCAACATTCCGATTCGTCAGGCTGACGACCGAACCATCATGAACAACTTCTTCGGGGTTCGTTACCTCTTTGTCCAGAGTAATGGTCTCAATGCCAGTAAGCTACCGGCTGGGTACTTTCTCGATCAGGCCAGCCAACCAATCATTAATTATGACGTTGGTCAGCCTAGCGATGCCACCAATAAGAATCAGTTGATCCCTATTCAGACCCAACGTTACAAGACTAACAATGCCTTTCCGCTACTCTATTGGCAAGACCACTACATCAGTCATACCCGCTATCAGCGGTTGTCGCCGACCGATAAAGAACGTGCTTTAGCCAGTGGCGTCTTGGTTGATGGTCCAACGACGGGGATGAAGGCTGCCTCCTTGATAAAGGTTATTTCGATCAAGAGCATCCTGGTTTCTAACCGTTTCAACCAGATTAATCCCCACCATCTTAAATATACCGACAGTGATGAAAGCTACCAGCTCCAGTTCCCACAAATGCAAAGTAAGGCCTTCCGCCAACGGGTCCAAGGTAGTGAACTCCACATCGAATTTAGCAAGATTAAGTACACGCCCTTCACAATGAAGAAACAAATTAAGTATGATATGCGGCACCGTCAGGCCATGAATAATCATCCTGGGGCGGTCTTCAACCAGCGTTTCAACAAGTATCGCTATTGGCGCTACCATGTTCTTAATGGTTCACCGGACATCTCATATAATTTGAACTATACGAGTCGGTTTGGTACGGCTAGTGTCATTCAGGCCAAGCAAAACGTGCTCTCCCTCTTTCG
This sequence comes from Limosilactobacillus sp., assembly GCF_041859915.1. Lineage (GTDB taxonomy): Bacteria > Bacillota > Bacilli > Lactobacillales > Lactobacillaceae > Limosilactobacillus. The sequence continues at coordinate 12,313 of NZ_JBFLGB010000013.1, read as the reverse complement.
ACACATCACTAACGATACCCTTAACATCGGCTATTACAGCGGCAACCTGCCACAAAAGCTTGGTTTCAAGCCCTCGAAGCTCGGTAATTATGAGTTAAGATATCGAGTCGTGGCTGAAAAGCTTGGTGGTTCCTATACCCACCAAGTACGGACAATTCAACGACATGCCTTAAAAGGGTTGACCTTTAGACGTAACCAAGTTAGTGGACAGATTACAACCCCTCGAGCCGGAATTTTAACTTCATCGATTCCTTACTCGACCGGTTGGCGGGTCACGATCAATGGACACTCCGCTAAAACGGTGCGGACTAATCAAGCCTTCCTGGGTGTTTGGTTGCCACGTGGCCACCACACGGTTCACTTTACCTACCAAACACCAGGGTTAAAGCAGGGAGCATTGCTTTCCTTGCTTGGCCTGGCCTGGATAGCAATAACTGGTCTAATTACTCTATTGATTCATCGATATCGTGACTAAAGATAACTAAAAGGCTCACCATTTGCTAAGACTAGCAAATAGTGAGCCTTCATTATTTCCCGGGAAATTATTTAATCAGCATATCTAAGAAACTGACGATATAGTAAAGTAACAGCGCTGCAATACATAACTGACACAATTCCCAAAGTTGGTGCAAGATTTTCTTCTTATTCATTCAATCCATCCCCATCCTCGAAATGATGATAAGTTTATTATACTACTTTTGCTAGATTTGAACGACACATCCATGCTGATTCAAATAGCAATTAACGCAGAATAATATTATGACTTCAGTTATCACCTTACTCCCATATAATAGCTTTCATTTGACAAGAAATCTTGATCACTAGAAATTAGAACTACCTCTTCATCACAACCCTCAAACGAGTCTTGCTTGTTAATTGTTGCATACATATTCAAGTTAGTAGTATCACTCCGGAAATTCCATGGAACCTCAATATCTATTGAATGATCATCCTCATAATAAAGGATTACATGAGTAATGTCTCGACAACGTTTTAGACGATCACCAAGGCCCAGGTTCCTGCCATTACAATCCAAGGCAAATGTTTTTAGTTTATTGATTGCCTGATAATCAAAAGTTATTATAATCGTTTTACAAGTATATGCTTTTTCAATTTCACCATCACTATTCAAATTAAGCGATTGTTGCAGGTTGTCAACCGTTAAACGTTTAATATCTTTAGCCGGAATATTCCAATATTCTACATTTTCCATTGTCAATTCAATATATGCTAATTTATTTTTCATGATCTTTCCTCCATGATTTAGGTGTTAAATTATGGAAAAAGGAAAAAGCCCAACCTCATAAGGATACACTATCCCCTTTCCCATAATGAAATGAAAAATTAGGTTGGACTTTTAATATATTTATATTTAGTATGAACTATTTTAGTTAATTTATCAACTTAATATTAGTTAAAATCGCTATAAACATTTTGACATCCTACAAGTAAATTAATTATGTTTAAAAGGTATATGGCTAATATGTGTAGTGTTGTTTTCAAGTCTTTCATCTACTTCCTGGGAAATTAACAATACAATAACAGCAGAGCTACAATACGTAACTGATACAATTAACGCAAACTTTTTACTTACTCATTCAATCTAATCAGCGATGATAAGTTTATCATACTACTTGTGCTGGATTTGAACGACATACCCATTATCAGCTTGCAAACCAACATCTTGTAATTCATTCAGAATATCTGGATCTCGTTGCTGCACAAGGTCATCGAGCTTCAACCGTAATAGTTTTCGCATCGTCGTATATTGTCGCCAGGCATGATTAGCACGGTCGTCAGGCTTATCTGGCAAGCAAAAGTGTTTATAGGCACGTTCCCCACCTTGTTGATCAACAAGCGCGTTAACAACTTTCTGAATAATATCTGGCCGCAAATTTCCATTAGATTTACTAATATAATTTTGCAAACCGTCAAGATTTAGAAATTGGTAATAATTCTTAACGCCAGGCTGCCGTTTCATAATCTTTGTCCGTGGATTAGCGGAAATATAAAGAACATGGATCTGCTTCCTCAAATATCCCATGTGGTAATTAAGTGCTGGGTTAGCTTTCAATGCCCTAAGTACTGCATTGTAATGCCACTGTCCTTGATGACCAATGTTTTGATTCTTATAGGTATGCTTCTCATTTTGCGTTACAATGTAACCTTTCTTATCAATTGTAATTGTATCAGCTTGAAAATTTTTAACCTCCAAAATAAAAATCCCGTGAACATTAACTACAACACAATCAATCTGATTATCTCTTTGCCGACCATCACGGTACCTAAAAGGTAGGTTGATTGAAGTAATAACATGATTACTACCATAAGCCTTCACCACATTAGCAACTAAATGTTCTCCAATCATTCCTTTCAAAGTATTTCTGGCATCTTGATAAAATTGTTCCATTTCTTTTTTCCAGGCTTGTTCATCCTTAATTCCCCCCAGGATAGTATTTAAAGCCTGTTTATTATTACTCGTTAAATAGTTAGGCTTGCTTTCATTGATATGTTGAGCAATCTCCTTACCATAAGGATAGATATTATGTGGTAAATGACGGCCTCTTTCATCATATGTTAACAATTTTTTTAGTGCTTTCCGATAAAGATAGACCAGGTTCCCCCAATAACAAAGGCCACGAAGCTCTTCACATTCATTTTTCCGACGATCATGTTTACGAATCAATTCCTTTTCATAATGGTGACTTTCAATGTAATTGGTCAGTTTTTGATTACGTTCACATAATTTCTGTTGATAATCTTGTGCTGCCTGTGACTGATTTTCTAATTTTAAAAAGTCAGTACCACTGAAATTCTTTAATTGATCAGTTAATTCCATTTGTAAATGGTTAACCTGTTCTTGATATCCACCTAGCACTGCTTGAACTAATTTATAATAACGCATTACTAACTTTTTAGGGGAATCATCTGATGTTGTCAATTGATGTTGTGTGTCATTTGGTTGAATCTGAGTAAGAATGTTATACATCTCATGATAATAGTTCTTATGCTTCAATCGTTGACCATCACCAATTACATAAAGTTCCTTCTTAGCCCTAGTAACAGCCACATTAATTAAGTTAGGTTGAGCACAAGACCAGTCAGCTGCACTATCACTACTCCGATCAGTACCAACAACGAAGTAAACCACTTTAGCTTCCTTACCCTGAAAGGTATGAACAGTACCAACGTGTTGATGAAGCCAGCGCCAATTAACTTTTAAATTACGATGGAGATACTTCTGAAGCCCACGAACCACTGCAGTAAATGGTGAAATTACATAAATATCATCAATAGTAATTTTATTTAAAGATGGATTATTTAAACGTTGTTGAATATGACTTACCAATTTTTGCGCATTATCCACCACAAATTTATTCTTTGCTGAACCAGTGGACTCAATCCAACCTGAAGACCAATGATCTTTTAAAGAACGAGTAGTCCCCATTACCATATGGCCATGATAAGAAATTGTGTTAGAAATTATGAACATTGGATCAAGGCAGCGTCGATGAACCCAAAGTGGCATTCCAATCCAAGGATTACCTGCCTCTTCCTGATGCCCATAATAATTGGCTTGATCAGCCAACCCTTGAACTGATTGATTTGGATCCAAATAGCATCGATATGATACTTTACACTCACGACCAATGAATTGCAAAAAGCCAGAATCAGTTGTCACCACTGGCTTAATTTGAGCAGGATCACCTAAAGCTACAAAGCGCTTAGCCCGCCATAAAGCACCAATTGCTGACAAAGGAGTTGCCTGACCAGCTTCATCCATAAACACATAATCCAAACTATCTTCATCAAACTTAGCAAACATCCGGTGAAAACTAGCGAGAGTACTACTAATTACTGGGAAAAGTAACTGAAGATCATTAAAAGCCGTTACTACAGCCGCATCATCATCCAATCGATTACTTTGAGCAAAAATAGTATAAGCTTCAAGAATTGGGAATTTTGTTCGTCCACTTCGATTAGGAACTGGATAGCAAATAAATAATTTTCGCAAATTCATTGCTTGAATGAAAAGCTGAGCACGGGCTTGACGCAATTGCCGATTCAACTGGTTTTGATGATCATCAGTCGCATTAATCAGATATGGTACAGTTAATTGCTTTTGTTTGTTAGATAAGGTCATCCATTGCTCTAAATGAATCTTTTTAATTAATTTCTTTTTAAGGTTCTTAACATAATCGTACTGATTGTTAAAGCTTTGAACTGCTTGCTGCCAAGCCTGTTTGGTTGTAGTATTTTGAACCAAATAAGAGTGAAGTTCTTTACCAAGACCAAGTACTTGATGAATATTATGGTAACTACCCATCGGCACGGCAAAAGTTCCCCATGGTTTTTCGGGAGTTTGCTCCTTCTTTATGTCTGCATTTAAAATTTTATCAGCTAAGTCTCGGAAGAAGTCAACTTTATTAAGCTGGTCCTGAAAGTCATTAGGTGCATCTTTTTGAGCATGTTCTTGAATTTCATCAACTAATGGAAAATCCTTAGAAATATTTTCAACGGCTGAGTTATTGTTACTAGTAACTACAATTCCATACCCTTGCAGCTCATGAGTTAATTTAAATAGACTATGATAATAATTATTTATTTGTATAGGTTGTGAACTATCGTAACCATTCGCTGGTGTTTCTAAAGCAGCTAATTGAGTTGCCTGCTGAACCATTAGATCAGCAAAAACATCTTTAAGCAAAGTTGTTTTCCCAGTGCCTGGAGGGCCATTTACTGTTCGAATATAAGCCTGAGTATCATCTGTCAAAGATAAATGACCAGTCAGGTTATTAATGGCGAACTGTTGCATTAATGAACTGCCAAATTCAACAGGACTTGGCCACTTACCTAAAGGGAGATTATTTATGCTAACAGCTTGGATTAACTGTTCCCACTGTTGATCAATCTCTTGATGAGCGGTTCCCTTCAGATAAGCACTGACTAAAGGATCGTCATTGGATGCCTTTAAAACTGTATCAAGATCATCAGTATAAAAACTACCAAGCAGATGTGGAGTCCGTCTGTAATTCCACAATCCTTCAACTTTGCCAAAACGGCGTTCATACTCAAGCTGTAATCCAAGCTTATCGCTAATCGTCTTATCAAGCTGTAATAATTGCTTAATAATACGGCTGCCCTGAGTCTTCCTCAAAGCTTCTTCAACCAGTTGGGTTAACTGTGAAGTAAAATTTTGGTAACCCTCGTCATCATGAAGCAGGTTTAAATCTTTCTTACGCAGAGTATACATCAGGTAAGTTGCGTATGGGACTTTAATGTTCGTGTATTTTAAGCTTTTGTCCAAGAAAATTGCTACGCTATAACCATACTGGTCTTTGTCTTGGTATTCCTCCTGCCTCTTAAATACTTCGGTACTAATTCGTTGTTGAAGTTTAGTCTTATTATAAACACCTAAAAAGGCCACCGAGCCTTGACCACCTGGCTTCGGTGGTTCATCAGTTGAGCGCCATGGAGTCTGACTCGGAAGATTGCCACTATTAAAACGTTCTGCCCACCACCAAGCTTTTATAATATTATTTAATTCTCGACTACGCATATTAAGATTCCCTTCACTTTTTAATTGCCATATTTATTAACTAATATCACATTTACCATAACTTAGAAAAATGGCAAATTATAAAGGCAATTGCTCATTATCAATAATTTTCCTGCTTATTAGACAGATCTCATAATAATATTGGTTCTCTTTTATATTGAATTGCTTAACTATATATGAACGCTTCAATTCATAGATACTGATTACATTGGTATCGTTAATAGAATAATCCTGAACATTATTAGTCAGAATATAACACTACGCACAATTTTTCCATTTTTAATAATCAATAATCATTTATTAGTAAACTTCTCGCTTCTTATTTGAACAAGCCTAACTGTCTATTATGCTGAATATGCTTTGGGATTTGCACTTTATTGTTTTTGGCTTGTTGAGAAGTGTAACCATATACTATTTCTAAAAACCTTCGCTTATTTTTTAAGGCTTCGTCTAAGAGACCCCGTCGTAAAAGTGAAACATAAATACTACAGCTCTGTGCCTGACAATTAAAGGATTTTACAGGATTAAAATAGATATCAGTAAAAGCGTTGTATTGAGCAATCTTTTGAGCAATATCCTTATGTTGATGTAACCCACAAATATAAATCCAATTGTAAAAATATGTTTTAGGTTCTAAGGGAAAATAATCTTTAAAACCCTTAAAAGAGACTAATTGATCATTTTGATTAATTGCCTTAATCTGTCGCCTAGCCTGATTAGACGATAATCGCAACAATTCTTCTTGGTTACCATGTTCTTTGAAAACTTTCCCCGCTTGAAAAAGCTGTTCAACAGTATACTCACCATGTGTCGTCCGTACTTTTAAATTAAAAGCACTTGTTTGAACACCTATCAAATTAGGAGAGGCAGAAGAAATCTCAAGCATTTTACTTTTAGGATGATGTTTTAAAAAAGCTTGGTGTAGCGAATGAATAGACTTCAACTTTTGTGATTTAGCAAAACCTGGGTACCATTTAAAATCAACATTCTCTTGTCGAAAATAGTTATCTTTGTCTACAAAAAAGACGGGTCGTTTAGCCATTAATTATCCTCCAATTTTTCAATATTAATATTGATATCATCCAAGCAAAACTCCAACCTTTGCTTTTCAACTTCAAAGGTTCTAGCTGGAAAAGCAACTCCAATAATCTGCTCTACTGGGATTTTATCTTTAATCATCACTTCAGCTTGCGGATCAGTCGGATAATTATTAGGCAATGAAGGATCACGTTCTTCAATATTATCATGTCCACGACGAAGATAGTGAACAGGTGAAGCAAATAACGCTTGAAATGCTGACAAGCCACCATGAATATTGGCTCCACGAGCTGTAGCTGCATTTACTGGTGAAAATAGTGAAGTATCACCAATTACAGAAGGATCAATATACAAAACAGCCCACTGATTAAAAAGATCCGATCTTTCCTGCCATTGTCGACTTTTAAAATAACGATCATTAGGATGCTGAACTGAACAGCAAACATAGTCTAAATGACCATCTAATCTTTTTTTATCTAATTCTTCCAAATATGATGACTGCCGAATCTGAGCTGTGGACAAAATGCCATTACGTTCAAATCTACCATCTCCTAAAATAAAGGGTAAATTGCTTGATTTAGTAAAATGGCACAAACGAGTAATGTGTCGTTTGCGAATTTCATTTAAATATCCATTCATTATCAGTCACTTACTTTCTGAATCAATTGATCATCATGAAATAAAAATGACAATGGATTATTGCGATAGGCCAACAAGAGATTCTTACGAGCTCGTGTCATCGCTACATAGACTGTTTTAGCAATAATAGCTTTATCATCATCCGCTAAATCAATTGCTAAATGCCCATTCTCATTAGCATCATCACTAAGTCGTGGTTGAAGATCATCAATAAACAAAACAGCTACACTGTCAAACTCCAAACCCTTAATCTGGTTAATCGTACCTAGAAAAACATGTTGTTTATCTTGATCATCCCATTTTTCAATATTTGTTTCAAAAGGAATTTTTAACTTCTTGAGAATCTCTTCTACTTCCCCTTCACTTTGAAAACTCATTGCTACCACTGCTGTACTACTATTTAAATGTTTATTTAAAAATTGCTTCAGTGGAGCCAAATGCCCAGCTCGTATATGCCAAAGCAGAGGCAAAGAACCACAAAATGCTGACAATGATGGTTCAATAAATGTTTGGTCATTTCTGGCAACTGAAAAAAGATCTGTATCAAGAATTGATTTAGCAAGGGCGCCAATTTGCTTTGTATTACGATAATTACGATGAAGGCGGTACTGTTTACGAATATTACTAAGGCCTAAACTTTGCCACGAAATTCTTTGACCAAAAATATTCTGAGAAGTATCACCAAAAACTGTCCAGTATCCGTCTGGTGCAATGATTGCTTGTAAGCCATCAAACATTACCGGTGAAATGTCCTGGACTTCATCAATGATAATATATTTAGGGCGTTTTTGTTCCGGAATATTAGTTACACAGTACTTTTTTACAAAATAGTAAATATCATCAAAGTCAAATACTTTTCCTGTTTCCTTAACCACCTGTTTATAATAATCACGGTAAATGTTGAACATAATTTGACGCTGCTGAGGAGAGAGCCGCTGATTACCTCGACCAATTCGTTTAATATTCAGATATTCTGGACGGTGACGGACATTATTCTCTTTCATCCATTTTATTTCGTCCTTAATAAAGCCAGTCACATTATTTTTATTCCAAAGTGTACTATCAGGATATTGCTTCTGAGTGTTTGTAATTACATTCTCCAAGCATTCTTCTTCTTCATCCCTAGTAAGGGCCACTAATTCAACCTGGTTATCATCAACCGATTTTTCCTTTTTTTCAAGATAATCTCGTCGACATTGTCGAAAATATCCATTTTGAGGATAATATTTATTCATAAGCTTTTTAAAATAAGAATAAACCGTGCTAACTTCAATGTTTGCATTATGATTGTAACTATCAATCATCTTTTTTAATTGAATATTAACGTCCCGATTAACAGATAATACCAAGATTTTATCATTAGGATGACCAATACTAATCCAAACGGCCCGATAAGCTGCTTCTACCGACTTGCCGCTGCCAGCTACCCCTAAGACTACTTGATTAGCGTTTTCCGGTAAATAAAGAATCCGACATTGTTCGCCGACTAAACGTGGTAAAGTTATTTGCATAATTAACTCCCTCCACTTTTGTATTCTCCTCTTACTTAGCCATTTTTATTATATAACTATCAAGCAGTTATAAAATCACTAAACGTTACCAGATTTTTTAATTATTTTTCTTTTACTTCTAAAAAATTAATAAACTAAATAGCCAAAAATACCATCTTAAAGATATTCAAGTAAAGAAATCAAAGATAAATTAAAAAGCATAACAATTAGTTATACTTTTACTTTAACTATCTAAATAAATCTTAACTTTTCAGTGATTTAACAAATCAACTTTTCATTAAATCTAAAAGGTTAACGTTAAAAAAACCAATATAAATGTTATGATTAAGTTGTACAATAAATATATAGTAATTTGATACCCACTTGAATTTACTGACAGGACTTATTTAAGGTTTGTTATTGAAAGGATAATAACCATGGAAAATAATAACGGAAGTAATTCAAGAAAAAAAGAAAGTACTTGGATCAAAATTATAGCTAATACGATAACACTTGGAATATTTCTTTTTATTCTCTTCGTTATTTTTAAACTTGCAGAATGGATTTTTAAATTATTATTTTCATTTGCCGCCATGGCAATTAGCTGGATCTTTAATATTATTGTTGGAATAATTGGAATACTTCTTATTTATGATTTAATTAAGAGTTTATTTTCACCCAAGGGTTTACTTTGTATGAGTATAATCTTTCGTATTTGTAGCTTGATGTCTTCTCTTGGTAAGAATAAAACTTCAAGAAATACAACATATATTAACCCTACTAGTTTCCACAATATAGGAAGGCCTTCTAAGCCACATGACCATATATACTCTCAAAGAGTTAGTGATGGTCATGGAGGTTACACTTGGGCTGATATTAATGCACGTACAGGTGAAACAAAAGATCAGTATGGACATTCTGGATATGTTCGCAATGGCGAGTTTCACGATTCCTCATGGTAAAGATATTAATTTTTTACCAGATATTTAAAATTATAGAATCAAGATTTATTAATTCTATGACATTCAGTACTAATAGATATTTTAGGCTATGTGTCACTGATATTAATGCATGTTACCCAAATGTTGCATAAACATGCATCAATACTAGTTGACACATAGTCGTTTTTTTCAAATCAAGTGCCGCTTTAGTAGTAAATTTTATCGAAACAATTCCATGTTTTGCCCTCCATAAACAAAAACCTCCTTACTGATAATTTCAGTATAGGAGGTTTTGTTGATCAAACATAGTCGTATTGTTATGAGGTGCTTACAAACTAATGGGTCTACACTATCTGGTATTGATGAAAGTCAATGCCAGTTTTTTTACATAAAAAAGAGACATTTGTTGTCCCTTCGTTGTACAATCAATTCACCACAAAAATCATGAAAGAAGGTTATCCAAATATCCCAAAATAATTTTATCCTAAGTCTCCTTGGAATTAAAGACCCTAATATTAAAGTTTTAAGCGTTAATGATGATTGGCTAGGCAATGAACACCGTAAACTCATTAAAGCTCGTCTTTCGTATCCAGTTACTCATTGTGCTAACTGTGGCTTCCCAAATGTCGTCAAGAATGGTTACCGTCAAACTCATGTACGTTTAGCTAGCTTGAATGGTATACGCTCCGAAATGGAATTGTGGAAACAACGCTTTCTTTGTACTAATTGCCACACCACCTTCGGTGCCACTACTAAATTAACCCGCGACAATCAGACTCTTTCTCGAAACCTTAAAAACCAAATCATGCAATTAGCGAAAGAAGGATTAACTGGAAAGACCATTGCGATGCTCTGTCATTGTTCACCCAGTAGTGTTCGCCGCACCATCATTGAACGGGTTCAGCCGCATTATTGAATGGCTAAATTACCTCAACACCTCTGCTTTGATGAATTTCGTTCTGTTAAGTCTGCCATGTCCTTTATCTGTTGTGATAGTGAAACCCATCAATTAGTCGTTAAGCTTCAAGACCGGCTTTCACCATCCATCATTGATTACTTTGAGAATCGCTATTCTAAACAGGAACGTGCTTAGGTTAAGTCGGTTGTCATTGACCTTAATGCTCAATATCAGAGTTTCATTTACCGGCTCTTTCCTAATGCTAAAATTATTATTGATCGTTTTCATATTGTTCAGTTACTCGGTCGTGCCCTAGATAATTGTCGTATTAGCTTGCTTAAAACATTAGACAAACATTGCCGAGAATATCGTATTCTCAAATCACAATGGAAATTATTCCATCAAAAGGCAAATGAACTGCATCCTGAAAAGCCTGTTTATCTTCGTGGAATCAACGAATATATGACCAAACAAAATGCCGTTGACCTCGTTATTAACAAATTCCCCCAGTTCAGAAAAGTCTATGAGACCTATCAGAATATTACTGGTGCCCTGCATGATCACGACAGTGATTTACTACGTGAATCAATAAAGCAATATCAGGTCACGAATACCGCAATGGATACCAGTATAAGTACACTAAAGAAAAATTTACGCTATGTCATTAATAGTACCAAATACCGGTATTCTAATGGTCCACTTGAAGGAATTAACCGCAAAATTAAGGCTCTTAAACGAATCTGTTATGGATTCGCTAATCAAACATTTTTCTTTTTAAGAATTGATTGCTTATTTGCATAAAAAAAGCTCCTCACATTTAAGTGAGGAGTATAAGGCTGCATCAATACCAGTTGACATATAGCCAAACTAATTTATCAATTTTGTAGTTCTATTAATAAGACCCTCAACATTTAGTTTAGCATTGGTTTGAATAATAGCACTTACTCTTGATGATCTTCTTTTTAAATCTGCTGTACCAAAAGGACGTTCCCAATCAGTAAACTTACCACTAACTAAAGAAACCCACGATTTTATTATATCTTTTTTGAAAATCATTTGTCCAAAGTATTCTGTACCTAAGGCACAAACAAAATCTATTACAGCTTGTTTATTCAATAAAACTCTCTTAGTATTGTTATCTTCAATGGTATTAAAGATAGTGGGAATTTCATTATAGTTAATTTCTTTAGCATTTGACAACTCACTTGATTTACATTCTGTGACAGGAAAACCACCAGTAAAAGCTAACGTAATTTTTTTAGCATTGTTTACTAGGCCAATACAACGTAAAGCGTGTGAAGCATTAGTGTTACCAATATGGTGAACTACTCGGTCATAAATGATCGAGCTTCTGGGAACGCGAAGTAGTATTTAGGATATTACACTGGTATTCCAGCTACCTAGCTTAAACTAATCTGAAATGGCTATCTTGTGATGGCTTATTTGTGCTATCAAAAAAGACATTTAACGAATAAAACAATTCGATAAATGTCTTAACGTAGCCGAAACCAACACCAGTGTATACACTACCTTTTTGTCCATCAGCTTTTAAAGCGTAAGTAATATTTGCTCGAATTGACTTTGGAAATGGATTAGGTTTTTGAAATACCATCCCAATATTTTTACGCAACTCATAAACATTGATGTTGGGCTTATTTACATCCAAGCCATGGAAAATAATATTGCCCTTAACCGTAGCTACCTTGTCATTCATTCTGTTTAAAGAACGCAGAAAAGTGGATTTTCC
>NZ_JBFLGB010000012.1:0-35842 GCF_041859915.1 Limosilactobacillus sp. | reverse complement strand
CCGTCACTGCGTGAACAGTTGCTCTCACGCACGTTCTTCTTCAACAACAGAGTTTTACGAGCCGAAACCCTTCTTCACTCACGCGGTGTCGCTCCATCAGGCTTGCGCCCATTGTGGAAGATTCCCTACTGCTGCCTCCCGTAGGAGTATGGACCGTGTCTCAGTTCCATTGTGGCCGATCAGTCTCTCAACTCGGCTATGCATCATTGCCTTGGTAGGCCGTTACCCTACCAACTAGCTAATGCACCGCGGGCCCATCCTGAAGTGATAGCCGAAACCATCTTTCAAACGAAAACCATGTGGTTTTCGTTGTTATGCGGTATTAGCACCTGTTTCCAAATGTTATCCCCCGCTTCAGGGCAGGTTGCCCACGTGTTACTCACCCGTCCGCCGCTCACTGGTAATCCATCGTCACTTCAGTGCAAGCACGTCAGATCAGTTGGGCCAGTGCGCTCGACTTGCATGTATTAGGCACACCGCCGGCGTTCATCCTGAGCCAGGATCAAACTCTCATATAAAAAGATATAAGAATTTGAGATAGCTCTCAAATTTAAAAGTATTAAGCGAATTGACTTCGCAAATGTTTTGCTCCGATCACCGAAGTGATCAGAGACCCTACACATTTGATTCGTCGAAACTTTGTTCAGTTTTCAAAGGTCTACCACATTAGTATAAAACTAACATAATTATTTTATCATATTTGCTTGATCACTGTCAAGAACTTTTTTTTAGAGCCAAGTCAGTAAATCAAACAAGCGACTTAAGTAATATATCACGTTGCGTTTAGAGTGTCAACAACAATCTAAATCATTGCTATCAAGCTTTCCACGCTCACGCAACATTGACTACTATACCGACTCTTCCCTTGGTTGTCAACAAGTTTATTAATTAATCTTAAATTATTTTTTAAAGCTGAACTTTATTAATTGTCAATGTCTTAATCGGTCAGTTAATGATTAACAAATAAACTATTATTCCCAAAAATATCCGCCTACTATTTAATCAAAGCTCAGGCACAAGTCACTTAAAAGATTATCTTATTCTCTCATCGGTACATACTGTGTAAATTTGCAATATTAAATGGTATGTGTTTGTAATCATTGACAGCAAAAGTTCCTCTTTCACGAGTTATGACGATTTCCCAACTCCCAAAAAGCCAAGGCGGAGGCCGCAGCAACATTTAACGAATCGACCCCAGTCGTCATCGGAATCTTAATCGTAAAATCACTCTGCGCAATCGTTTCTTTTCTCAATCCAGGGCCTTCCGAACCAAGAATAATGGCTAGCTTACCTACCTTAGTCAGACAGGGGTCATCAATGCTGACGGTATTATGACGCAACGCCATTGCCGCTGTCCGATATCCAAAACGATGTAGAAGTTTGATTCCTTCAGATTGCCAGACTTTTGCATCAATATAAGTCCACGGCACTTGGAAAACCGTTCCCATCGCCACACGAGAAGCACGACGATAAAGCGGGTCGGCAGAATCACTCGTTACAATTACGCCATCTATTCCCAGCGCTGCTGCAGAACGGAAAATTGCCCCAACGTTAGCTGGATTAACCACTCGTTCGAGAACCGCGATCCGGGGGTGGTCAACCGGCATTGTTGCCAAAAAGCTGGCTAGACCAGGGCGCTTTACCCGGTGCATTGCCGCAAGTGCGCCACGTAAAAGATTATAGCCGGACAAATGCCGGATCAGAACACTATTAACAACATAAATTGGCGTCTGACCAAGTCCACCCGTTTGGTTAATCGCCATTTCATGATCCAGATCGGCTAAATCACGCTTCAGGACTTTCTCTTCCACCAAAAGAGAAGCCGGCTGGTATCCAGCGCGCAAGGCCCGTTCAATTACCTTGGGACTCTCCGCGATAAATAAGTCCAAAGCATGAAAAAGCTGTGCCTCATTCAACCGCACGTAAGGATCCAAAGCAGCACCGGTCAAGTCTGTCAGAAAAATTAAATTATGCATATTGAACCTACCTTACTCATAATAGTTTATATTTATTTTAGAACTTGAAATACTAAAAGCGATGACTTTTGATAATAAACCAGGCCCTTTTTCCAACTATTTTCATCCCTAAGAGCTCACATAGACAATTTTAAAAGCCATATATCTCCTCACTACTTAAAGAGATACATAGCTTTTGAAATTATTTTCCTAAAAATGGTGTACATACCAATTTAGAAATATTATTACTTCTTCTTTTTCTTAGAAGACTTCTTCCCTTCCTTTTCTGGACGCATCGTTGGGAAGAGAATAACATCCCGAATTGACTTAGCATCAGTCAATAGCATCACTAAACGGTCAATTCCAATGCCTAGTCCTCCCGTCGGCGGCATTCCGTATTCCAGAGCCTTTACGTAATCAAGGTCCACTGGTTCAGCCTCATCATTACCATTAGCCTTTTCTTCCGCCTGCATTTCAAAACGATGCTTTTGATCAATTGGATCGTTTAATTCACTGAAGGCGTTGGCTAATTCGCTTCCGTCAACGTACAATTCAAACCGGTCGGTCATCTTTGGATTTTCCTTATTCCGCTTTGCCAGTGGTGATACTTCTACAGGGAACTCGTAGACAAAGGTTGGTTGAATAAGTGTCTTTTCAACATACTGGTCAAAGAAGGCCCCTAAAATATGACCCTTCTTCCAGAATGGCTTGTATTCAATATGGTGTTCAGCGGCCAATTTCTTAGCATCATCATCGGTCATCTGAGGATCACTAAAGTCAATCCCAGTCTTTTCCTTAACGGCATCGGTCATTGTAATCCGCTTAAAGTCACTAGCGAGATCGATGTCATGGCCCTGGTAGTTAACGTGACCATCATCGGAAACTACTTTAGCAGCAGCCTTGACGATTCCTTCAGTTTCGTCCATGACGTCATGGAAGTCCCAGTAGGCAGCATAGGTTTCCATCGTGGTAAATTCTGGGTTATGGTGTGGGTCCATCCCTTCATTCCGGAAGATCCGGCCCAATTCATAAACCCGCTCAAAGCCACCAACGATTAACCGCTTCAAGTACAATTCCGTGGCAATCCGCAGGTACATATCGATATCTAGAGCGTTGTGGTGGGTAATAAACGGCCGTGCATTGGCACCACCAGCCTGGGTATTCAAAATTGGCGTTTCGACTTCGGTAAAACCATGGTCATCCATGTATTTCCGAACAGCCTTAATGATCGCCGTCCGTTGATGGAAGCGTTTAAAGCTTTCAGGGTTGGCAATCAGGTCCAGGTACCGTTGACGGTAAATGGTCTCAGGATCCGTGACCCCTTCCCACTTGTTTGGCAATGGACGTAAAGCCTTAGCCAGGAAGGTAATCTTATGCGCTCGGACGGTCAATTCACCCGTATTGGTCTTGATGACATCTCCCGTAATACCTAAGAAGTCACCAATATCCGCCCGCTTAAAGATATGGTACGGTTCATCCCCAACCATGTCTTTCCGTGCATAAACCTGGATTTTACCAGTTCGGTCGACAAAATCAGCGAACCCAGCTTTGCCACTGCTCCGCTTTCGCATCATCCGACCGGCGATGGTTACCGTCTTATCCTTATCGTTTAGTTGCTCCTTGTCATACTTATCAAATTCATCGTGTAGCTGTTGGGCTAAATGATCACGCTTAAAGCGCCGGCCAAAAGGCTCAATTCCGGCCTTCTTTAGTTCTTCCATTTTTTCACGACGAACACGCATCTGATCTAGTTCTTGTGACACTAAATTTCTCCTCCTCTTATTGAGCTTGTTTGCGGGCGGCCCGTTTCATCTCCCGCTCTGCTGTTTGTTCAGCAAAGCGATCAAAAATCTCATTCATCTGGTCACGGGTTTCAGCTTCCACCAGTGCCGCCTTAGCTCTGGCAGAATGTGAGATTCCCTTTAAGTAGTAAGTCGAAAGTCCCCGGAATTCCCGAACACCAACGTATTCACCCTTCAGATCAATCAGGCGGTTTAGGTGTTCCTTAGCCATCTTAATCTTCTTTTGGGGAGTCGCTTCCGGTAATAATTCTCCGGTCTCCAGGTAATGAACTGTCCGGGTCAGCATCCACGGATTCCCCATGGCGGCCCGGCCGATCATCGCAGCCGTCGCACCGGTCTGATCAAGAATTTTCTTAGCATCCTCAGGCGTTCGCACGTCCCCGTTGGCCATAAACGGGATTGTCAAATGGTCCGCAACCTCTTTTAGTATATTCCAATTGGCGTGTCCCGTATACATCTGTTTTCGGGTCCGACCGTGCATCGCGATTGCTGCGGCGCCGGCACGTTCAGCAGCCAGGGCATTCTCAACGGCATAGATGTGCTTGTCATCCCAACCGGTCCGCATCTTAACGGTGACCGGCTTCTTTACGGCATCGGTGACATAGGAGACCATTTCATAAACCTTGTTGGGATCAAGCAGCCACCGTGCTCCGGCGTCGGTCTTGACCACCTTATTAACGGGGCAGCCCATGTTGATATCAATCACATCAGCGGCGGTATGCTTATCCACGTACTTAGCGGCTTGCACCAGGGTCTCCTTAGTTCCACCAAAGATTTGAATTCCCATCGGGTGCTCACTTGGATCAACATTCATCATGTTCAGTGTCTTTTTATTGTGGTACATGATTCCCCGATCAGAAATCATCTCACAGACAACGTAACCCGCACCAAATTCTTTACAGATTACCCGAAAGGCCGAATTGGTAACACCTGCCATCGGTGCCACCACAACTTGATTAGGAATTTCAACATTGCCGATCTTCCACTTCATTTTTTCACCTCATTATTCTTTAGAAACTGGGTTGGCCTTCCAGTTCCTCTTTTTTAATGTCCGATAACCCAACTATCATAGCACACCGTGGGTACCGACACCAAAGGCAATTACTTTTGATTTTTCTTTGCCTGCTTCTTCTTAGCAGCTAGTTCCTTGTCAGCGGCAGTATCGGCAACCTTCTTATCGTAGAGCAACTGCAAGTCTTTTTCATTAAATTCATACTTCTTGCCGCAGAATTGGCAAACCGTCTCTGCGTGATGATCTTCATCGATCAACTTCTTCAGGTCCTTAATTGGCAAGCTTTCCAGTGCCCGGGCAAATCGTTGCTTAGAACAGTCACATTCATAACGGACCGGCATCTTATCCAACAGCTTCAGATCATCGCCAAATAACTTGTGCAGAATATCTTCAGGGGTGGCACCATGCCGTAGCATATCCGAAACCTGGGGCATGTTTTTCAGGGTATTTTCCAGTCTAGTGATCGCCGCATCCGATGCCCCTGGCAGAACCTGAATCATAAAGCCACCAGCGACTTCAATACTGTCATCGGTGTTAACAAAAACGGACAAACCAACAGCGGACGGGATCTGTTCAGACTGGGCTAGGTAATACGTAAAGTCGTCCCCAAGCTCGCCGGACACCAGGTTAACTTCCCCGGTGTATGGCGTCTTATCAGTTGGCGCCATCTTGGTAACAGAAAGGGTCCCCTGCTTGCCAACGGCTCCAGCAACATCGATTTTTCCCTTGGCATTAGCAGGAAGATTAACGTGTGGATTGCCCATATAACCCTTAACGGTACCATGGGCAGTCCCGTCAACAACAATGTAGCCAACTGGTCCATTACCCTGAATTTTAACCTTCATTCCGGCATCGCCCTGCAGACCCGCGGTAGCCAAAAGTAAGGTCCCCACTAGGGCCCGGCCAAGGGCGGCAGAAGCAGTGCTCCAGGTGCCATGAATCTCATGTGCCCGTTCCACTAACTGGGTGGCATTAACGGCATAAGCCCGAAATTTGCCATCTTTGGTAATGCTCTTTACTAAGTAATCTGTAGTTTTCATGTAAATCCTCCTCAAACAAAAAATAGGAGCGACCATTCAGTCATGCTCCTATTTTAGCATTTTTATTATTCATCGTGGTCAGAATCAGTCGGGTCATCATGCCTTTCTGGCTTATCCTGGTCATCACGGTGTTCATTTGCAGAATCTGCTGCGCTTGGTTGACTAGAATGGGCAGCAGAAGGCTGAGTTGGTTGCTCACTGGCAGCCAGCTGAGCAGCAGCGGAATGATCGTCAATCTGGTGATTATCATCAGGTTCGTCAGACTTATTCTCCCGCTTTGCATCCTCCTTGCGTTCGAGAGCCCGCTTGGATTCCTCGAAAGTTTGCGCATAGGCAGCTTCATTAGCGGAAGCAGTATCCTTTTCCGGCATCTTCCCAGTCTTATATATGCTGAGAATCTGCTTTGCATTCAAGGTCTCATACTTCAGTAAGGCCTCAGCAATTGCTTTATGCTGCTTTCGGTGGGTCTCGATAATGTGGAGAGCCGTCTCATGACCTTCGTTTAAGATCCGTCGAATTTCTTCATCAACTAAGGCTGCCGTCTTCTGGGAATAGGTTGATTGATCATAACCCTGGCCAGTGAAGACTTGACCAGAACTCCGTAATTCAACCGGTCCAATCTTGTCGCTCATTCCGTATTGGGTAACCATTGCTCGAGCAATCTGCGTAGCCTGCTCAAAGTCGTTAGAAGCACCAGAGGACTGGGACTTGAAGATTAACTCTTCGGCGGCCCGACCACCCATTAAACCGGCGATCTGTTCCTTGGCGTTCTTCTTCGACATCAGCATTTCATCTTCCCGTGGCAGCATGATGGCATAACCACCAGCCCGGCCACGTGGAACAATTGTGACCTTGTGAACAACTCGGGCATCATTTAGGACTAAGCCAACAATTGTGTGTCCGGCTTCATGGTAAGCCACCGTCTTCCGTTCCTGAGCGGATTCAACCCGGTCATGCTTGGCTGGACCAGCAATTACCCGGTCCTCAGCTTCATCCATGTCAGAAGCGTCGATCTCGTTCTTGTTACGCCGGGCAGCTAACAAGGCTGCTTCGTTTAACAGGTTAGCAAGATCGGCACCAACAAAGCCAGGTGTTTGTCGAGCAATTTCTTTCAAATCAACATCGGCAGCAAGCGGTTTATTCTTAGCATGAACCCGCAAGATGGCTTCACGGCCCTTAACATCGGGACGACCAACCAGAATCTTCCGGTCAAAACGACCTGGCCGCAGGAGGGCTGGATCAAGGACATCCGAACGGTTAGTAGCGGCCATTACAATGACCCCTTCATCGCCTTGGAAACCATCCATTTCAACCAGTAACTGGTTCAGGGTCTGTTCACGCTCATCGTTACCGCCGCCCATGCCGTTACCACGACGACGACCGATGGCATCAATTTCATCGATGAAGATAATCGATGGTGCTGCCTTCTTAGCTTGATTGAACAAGTCCCGAACACGGCTGGCACCGACACCGACAAACATTTCAACGAAATCAGAACCAGAAATTGAGAAGAATGGTACCCCAGATTCACCGGCAACAGCCCGGGCTAACAGGGTCTTACCAGTACCCGGAGGACCCTCCAGGAGTACCCCAGATGGGATCTTGGCACCTAAACGAGTGAATTTCTTTGGATTCTTTAAGAATTCAACAACTTCAACCAATTCCTGCTTTTCTTCTTCTTCACCAGCAACATCGGAAAAACGAACCTTATTCTTCTTCGGATCCGAAGGCTTAACTTTGGTTCTGCCAAAGTTCATTACGCCTCGGCCAGCGCCACCTTGGCCAGCTTGGCCCATCATCATGTAGAAGAAGAAAATCATGATGACTAATGGCAATACCGTCAGCAGCAGGTTCATCCAAACACTATTGGATTCCTCAGCGTGAGTACTGATCTTGACGTTGTGCTGGTCAGCATATCTTTGCAATTGACCAAGGGTAACATCACTCTCTAGAACAGAACTTTGGAATTGAGAAACCTTGTTGCTCCGTTGCGTTGCAAGTGTAAAGCCGCCTGTAGAATCATTATTGGTCTGCGGTTTACGATAGGTCCCCGTGACCTTATAGACTCCACCGTTTGGTTGTAGCTGGACACTCTTAACTTTATTACTCTTCAATTCGGAAATGAATGCACTTTGCGAAACTGTCTTGGACTGCCCGTTGGATTGGTTACCACCAAGGAAGAAGTAGGCAATTCCCATAATGCACAAAAACATCACGGCGTAGAAGAGAACGTTATGAGTGAAATTATTGTTTCTACGATTGTTGTTCATAACAACCTCCTAACTACCAGCAACAGTAAATAATTGTACACACTATGATAGCATACTTGACAAATATTGACTATTAAATAACTAATCTTCTTGGTAAACTGCCGGTTTTAAGATACCAATATAAGGTAAGTTCCGATAAAAGCCCTTGTAATCAAGCCCGTAGCCAACTAAGAATTCATTCGGTACTTGTACACCATAATAGTCAACCTTGACATCATACTTCCGTCCTTCTGGCTTGTCCATCATTGAAGCAGTTTTAATGCTCTTGGCACCCCGCTTTTTTAACAGGTCAATCAAGAACTTCAAGGTGTGTCCACTGTCAACAATATCTTCCATAATCAGAACATCCCGTCCCCGCACATCACTGTTTAAGTCGTGGATCAGTTTCAAATTACCAGTTGATTGGGTGCCACCAAAATACGTAGAAACGTCAATAAAGTCAAGTTGGGCCATGATGTCCATCTTTTCAAGCATATCAACCGTAAATAGGACCGCCCCGGTTAAAACAGAAACCACTAAGGGTCGTTTATCACGATAATCCGCCGTTAGTTGCTTGGCCAGCCGATCGGTCGCTTTTTCAATATCTTCCTTAGTAAATAAAACCTTCTCGATATCGTTATCCATGTTTTTCTCCTCTTTGTTTTCTTATCCCAATCAATAATCGTCGCCAATTTTGTCGGTAGCCAGCTGGTCGAGCAAACCAGCTCCATTTGCGGCCCACCAACCAAACAACGGTGCCTTGAGCATCCACGAGAACAAGCTGTTGTTGACGAACAGTAGTCGGTACTTTTTGATTAATCAGGACCCGGTGTACTTCCTGGTGACCACCACCTTTCAGTAACAGTCGATCACCAGGTTGCCACCGACGCAACCGTAATGGCAATTGTTGAGGTGCCAGCCACATTTCTTGTTGTTGAGTTCCCGACAGTGGAGCAGCAGTGACCACCAAAGCAGTTTGATCATCAATCGGGTATCGTTGGCCCAATTTTACCACACGCACCGTAGCTTTTTGTCGTCGGGTAGTGATTTTCTTAGAATTTTCTAACCAACACCAACCATAATCTTTAACCAACACCCATTCACCGGGTAAGGTTAACCGTCGCTGGGGATGATACGGATTTGCCAAGGCCGTCAAAAGTTGGTCAAGCAAGCGGGTCTTTAGATTGCGAATCCCAGCTTGTTCCAGCCAGGCTTGCAAGATAATCGCCTGCTGGGCGGCCGGCAGAGCAAGCAGCCCCTTAACCCTTAATCGTGGTCCGCTAATAAGCTGGCTTAATTGGGCCTTTACCTGGTGGTCACGCCATAATAATAAGGTTTGTAACTGGTCACGATATTCGAGCAGGTGAGCAATAAAATGCGGATTTTCGGCCCGCAATGACGGAATGATTTGGTGACGGTACCGGTTACGACTAACCGTGAGTTCCCGATTAGTATAATCCTCAAACCACTTTAGTTGGTGACGATGGGCATAGGCGTATAACTCTTGCTTGGTAAATGGTAACAATGGGCGGACTAACCAGCCGGTGGCAAATGAGCGTCGATCACTAATTCCGATTAATTGGTTCAATTGACCGCCCCGGGTAAGTTTCATCATGATTGTTTCTGCCAGGTCATCAGCATGATGGGCGGTTAAAGTCACCCGGGCTCCGTACTTTTTCATTAATTGAGCAAAAAAGGCGTAACGAAATTGGCGTCCCGCCTCTTCAACACCATGACGGGGATGCTCTCTTTGCGGCCAATGAGCAACTGCCAATTCAAGGTGGTGACAGTCACAATAATCACGTATAAAGCGTTCCTCAATCTTACTCTGTTTTCGTAATTCGTGATTAACGTGAGCAACCAATAATTGGGGGCGCTGCTGGGCTGGAAGATGCCGCATTAAATCCAGGAGCACCATTGAATCGACTCCCGTTGAAACGGCAATGATCACCACATCATGCCTAGTAAAAAAGCGGCCCTCTCGCAAGTGCCGCTCAAATTTTGTTTGCATTGTCATTGTCTTAGCTACGCCGGCCACCACGACCGCCACGCTTACCATCAGTTTGACGTTTCAGGGTTGACAGGCGTGATTCACTTTCCTTCATGTAGCCAGCCAACATTTCATCAAAGTTCTCATGCTGGTGGTTATTGTGATGGCGATTATTACCACCAAAGCCACCTCGGTAATTATCATGATGGCCATGGTAGTTATTATTACGTTCATGACGATAATGATGACCCTCACCACGGTGGTTAAAGCGACCATGTCCATGGCCTTCACTATGCTCATGGGGAGCTGCCGCCTTCATTGAAAGGGCAATCTTACCATCGTCACCAATTCGCATTACCTTAACCGTTACCGTATCACCAACTGACAATACATCGTGAATATCCTTAATGTACTTATCAGAAATTTGACTGATGTGTACCAGCCCAGTCTTGTTATCATCTAAATCCACAAACGCGCCAAAATTGGTAATCCCTGAAACTTTTCCTGAAACCTTTGCTCCCACTTCAATTGCCATGAAACTATTGGATCCTCCTCGAATCAAACATACTTTAGTTAGTTAATATTGAGTATACCATACTTGTAGGCTCAAACAAGTCTTGTTTTAAACATTAAACAAAAGACAAAGAAGCCATTCTTGACTGACGGTTCCTTGCCATTGCCCTTTGTTAATTGTTAAGGTTATAAACCGTTTCGCCTTTTTTAGAATAATCATATTTTGAACGGATCACTTGTTGAACATAATCGGGATCATGAAGTTGCTTAATCTGTTGGTTAAGCTCACGTCCCTGCTCCTTTTGACTAGCTAACTCCGACTGGGTCTGTTGAATATTAGCATTGACCTTCGTTAAAGTTCGTCGACTGCTTAAAATTTGGAACCCTAAAATTACAAACAAGACGGCAAAGCAAGCAATAATACGTTCACAACGGTGAATGTGAGCCCGTCGACGCTTAGCGTGATTTAAGCCGACCTGCTGAGCATGAGGGGTTTCAAGTTGAACAATTTTGCGATTTTTCATCTAATTCCCCCTCATTTTTATGGTTTCACTGCTAATTTCAAGTATAGCAATAATTCAACTAAATTGTCCACCATCACTCAACAAAAAATATCAACTTATTTATAATTAATCAAAATTTTCAGCATACTTTTCATCAAGAATTTCGTACATATTCTCGGCTTCGCTCTTCTTAGTTGTTTCGACAATCCGGTTAATCTTAACTACTTCAGTCTTATTGCCAAACTTAATTGTCAGTGTGTCACCAACGGCAACCTTAGTCGATGACTTAGCCGGGTGATCATTAACTAGAATCCGGCCCTGGTCAGCGATCTCTTTAGCAACCGACCGGCGTTTAATAATTCGTGAAACTTTTAAAAACTTATCTAATCGCATAATTTTCCTCCAAATTTAATAAATTAAGCCGCTTGGTGATCAGCTTGAATCTCCTCGCTGAGACCAACTATAAATTTTAACAACTGGTTCAGCCAATCAGCTGTCGACATCTGAGGTTGAATCACCAAACGGACGGTTAACAACTGATCCTGCTCTCCTAAAGTCGCCTTAAACTTGGTCTTAGCCAATTGTTTAATAATCAACGGTGCCTTCACCAGGTGACTACCTTGCAAGCTGAAGGTTACCATAATATTATCCTGCTGACGCTTAATCTGCTTAATTAAAGCCAGGTCAGCATGGTGTTTCAGCTTGCTAATCAATAATAGGTTACCAACCGCGGTTGGATAATCACCAAAACGGTCAATTAGGTCGCCCTGCAAGTCTAACAGCTCATTATCATCACGGGCCTGACGGATGGACTTGTAAAGCTCAATTTTTTGCTTTTGATCATCAATATAGCTATCCGGTAAATAGGCTTCAACCCCGAGTTCAACTTCGGCATCAGACGTATTCTGGGCTTTCTTACCCTGCTTCTTGGCCACCGCATCTGAAAGCATGGCCGAATAGAGGTCATAACCAACGGAATTAATGAAACCATGTTGTTGCTTACCTAAGAGGTTTCCGGCCCCCCGAATAGCCAGGTCCCGCATTGCAATCTTAAAGCCAGAGCCTAATTCAGTAAAGTCTCGAATGGCTGCTAAACGTTTTTCACCAAGTTCGGTCAGAACCTTATTTGGTTGATACATAAAGTAAGCATAGGCAACCCGGTTAGACCGGCCAATTCGCCCTCGGATCTGGTAGAGCTGTGCCAAACCCATTCGATCGGCATTCTCCACAAAGAGCGTATTTACGTTTGGAATATCAACCCCGGTTTCAATAATCGAGGTAGTAACCAGGACATCATAATTGCCCTGAATAAATTCATAAAGCACCGTTTCCAGCTCATTTTCATTCATCTGACCATCAATATAACCGATCGTCGCTTCAGGAACCAACTCTTTTAGTTTGGCAACCGTTTCTTCAATATCACTGACCCGGTTATGTAAGTAGTAAACCTGGCCGCCGCGCTGCATCTCACGCATAATTCCGTCCCGAATGGCCCCTTCATTTTGCTCCATTACATAGGTCTGGATAGGAAAGCGGCCGGCTGGCGGTGTCTCCAGGACGGAGAGGTCACGTACCCCAAGCATTGACATATGGAGAGTCCGTGGAATTGGTGTGGCCGTCAGAGTCAAAACATCCACATTGTTCTTCAATTCCTTCAGACGTTCCTTATGCTTGACACCAAAGCGCTGTTCTTCATCAACAATTACTAGGCCAAGGTCTTTAAAACGAACATCCTTGGATAAAATTCGGTGAGTGCCGACTACGATATCGACCGTTCCATCGGCTAAGCCCTTATCAGTTGCCTTTAGCTGCTTGGTAGTCCTAAAGCGTGACATCAGAGCAATCGTCACCGGGAAGCCAGCAAAACGCTTGGTCAAAGTGTCATAATGTTGCTGAGCCAGAACCGTGGTTGGTACCAAGAAAGCAACTTGTTTGCCACCGGCGACCGCTTTAAAGATCGCCCGCATTGCGACTTCGGTTTTACCATAACCAACATCCCCAACCAGAAGACGGTCCATTGGTCGTGGTCTTTCCATATCTTTCTTAACTTCCTTGATACTACGTAACTGGTCCCGGGTTTCGGTATAAGGAAAATTGGCATCAAACTGCTTTTGTAAGTAATCATCGTGTGGAAAGGCAAATCCCTTCGCCGTTTCTCGTTTGGAATAAAGGTCTACCAGTTCATCGGCAATGTCTTCAACCTTGGAGGCTACTCGACGTTTCGTCTTGGCCCATTCATTACCGCCTAGTTTATTCAACCGTGGGGTTTTCGATTCTGATGAAACATACTTTTGCACCAGGTTCAATTGGGTAACTGGTACAAAGATCTGAGCGTTATCACGGTAATTAATCACCATGTAATCCTGATGGACTCCGTCAACTTCCATTGTTCGAATCCCACTAAAGATGCCAATCCCGTGATTAACATGAACCACGTAGTCACCGGGCTTCAAGTCAGTATAACTTTTCAGCCGTTCGGCATTAGCCAATTTCTGAGGACGGTGACGCTTTTTGGTAACCTGCTTGAACATCTCACCTTCCGTGACTACTACCAAGCCCCCAGCCGGTAGCTCAAAGCCGTCATTTAAGTTAGCAGCCACCAATTGGACCAAGTGAGGTTGCAAATCATCCGGCTGGGTTTCGACCACCTGAACGTCAAACTCACGAAGCGTGCGTGCAATCTGCTGTCGGCGAATCTTGGAATTAGCCATTAAAATGACCGACTCGCCTTGTTCAACCCAGCGTTGCAATTCAGACTTTAGCAGTGGCATCTGACCAAAGAATCTTTGCATCGGTCGGGCCGTCAGCTCAACTAACTGGTTGAAACGCAGGTTACCCATTCCCTTCTTAAAAAGAGCACTAAATAACTGTGGGTGTTCATCAGCATGAATCAATTTATCAAGGTCGTTACTTAGTTGGGGCACAGTTGTCATTTGACGATATTTTACCTTGTCCTCAAGCCAACCATGATCTTCCGCCTGCATCTGGATTGCCGCTTGTTTAATTCGACTAAAATCATCCAGGTAAACCGTCCCGTTATCTGGCAGGTAATCAAGGAGTGAATGTGCATCTGGATAAACCAGGTCACCGAATTCCAGAAGTTCATTTGGCAAGTGATGTTGCTTAAGCGCCGTTATCAACGGGACAAAACGGTTGCTGACCTGCTCTTTGATGTCCTGGTCATCAGCATTTAATTGTCCTTGTAACTGATGATATTCAGTCGTTACTGCCTTCTCTACTCGTGGGAATTCCTTGGGTGGCAAAATGAAGTCCGTCGCCGGCAGGATTTCAACCTTTTGAACATTATTAATACTCTTCTGAGTGCTGGCATCAAAGTAGCGCAAAGAGTCTACCTCGGTATCAAAAAGGTCGACTCGTACCGGGTTATCAGTATTTAAGGCATAAATATCAATAATCGAGCCGCGAATAGCAAAGTCGCCGGGACGAAGAACCATCTTCTGGAGTTGGTAACCCATCGCGCTGAGTTGGTTGCGTGCCGTTTGGGGATCCAACTCACCACCAACAGCGATCTTGAGCGTTGCCCGTTTAAAAAACTCTGGAGAAACAATATTACGTCGTAGACCCGCTGCTGAGGTAACCACAATTGCATTAGATTGATGTTCCAACGCATTCAAGGCCTGAACCCGCTGCAATCGATAATTGGGTGAACTCGTTGCCACTTCTGCTGCTAGAACTTCCTCTACCGGGAACTGATATACCTGCTCTTCTGGTAACAAGTTGTTAAGGTCATCGGCTAACTCTTGTAAATGGGTAACGTTATCCGTCACCGCCAAAATTGGTCGTGACTTTTGCTCTTCTAATGCCGCTAACAGCAACGTTCGCGCTGAACCAGCAATTCCGGTTACTAACACATGCTTCTTTGGCCCTAAAGCTTTTTCAATCTTTTGGTAAGCAGCGGTTTTTTCAATAAAATCCGTTAACTTCAACTCGCTTCATTCACCCCTTCCAATTATTTTATTTACAAAATTAGTTGTAATCATTCATTAGCTGGGCAAAGTTTTCTCCCCGCAGCCAATCTTCTAATGCATGTTCGGCTTGTTCGACTGCGTCATCAAACTTTGGTCGCTCTTCATCAGTAAATTTGCCAAGAACGTGACCAACTACGGTTCCATGCTTGGGATGATCAATTCCTAGCTTGACCCGGTTGAACTGCTTAGTTCCCAAGGCATTAATAATGCTCTTCAAACCATTGTGGCCACCCGAAGCGCCATGGGTTTTGAGACGAATTTGACCGACCGGCATATCAAGATCATCATTAACAATCACTAAGTCTGGCAGTTCAAGCTTGTAATAATCCATTAGTGGTCCGACAGCACGACCAGAGTCATTCATGAAGGTCGTAGGTTTCACCAGCATGACCTTTGTACCATTGATTACTCCCGTGACCGCTACTGCTTCTTGCTTAAGGTGGGTAAAGGCTCCCAGGTGATAATCACGCGCCAGTTGATCAACCACCATAAAGCCAGTATTATGACGGGTCCCATCATAACGGGTTCCAATATTTCCTAGGCCAACAATCATCTTCATCAGTATCAATCCTCCACGTTCTTAAATGCAAAAAGGCCGCACGGAAAGATATCCCGTCCAGCACCAATATTCTACCTCATATTATACCCTAGCTAATTTTGAAACAAAAATAATTACCTTACCAACTGAGCAATTCTTAATTTGTTCTCATTTATTTCTAATAACTAGTGCTAAATTGTGGTATGATGATTAGTGCATTTAAGATAACGAAGCAAAGGAAGTTCATCATGATTTTTAGTTCACTCATTAAAAAGAAGGCTAACTTAACTACTCTCCCAGAAACCGCCACCTTGGCTGAAGCTTTGACCGTACTCGAAAATACCGGTTATCGTTGTGTTCCGGTTCTTGACCAGTCCGGTAAAATTTTCCGTGGCAATATTTACAAGATGCACATTTATCGCCACAAGTCACGAAACGGTGATATGAATCTTCCCGTCACTGCGCTTTTAAAAAACGCCACCAAATTTGTTTCAATTAATTCTGCTTTCTTTTCCGTTTTCTTTGCCATTCGCGACCTCCCCTACATTGCTGTCCTAGACGAAAATAACCAGTTTTACGGTATTCTAACTCACAATAGCTTGTTACGAGTGTTAGCGGAAGGCTGGAACGTTAACAATGGAAGCTATGTTCTAACCGTCGTGGCACCTGATGAACGGGGTGCGTTAATGAACGCCACTAAGGAAATTACCCGCTACTGTCAAATCGTTAACGTCCTTTCCTTTGATCCTCAACACTCATCCGTTAAGCAAATCCTCTTTACCTTACCAGCAGACGTCTCTAAAGGAAAAATGGAAAAGGTGGTACGGCGACTAAATAAGAAGGGCTTTGAGGTTCCCGAAATTGAAGACCTTCACCAACGATATTAATAACGACAAAAGTAAAAGCCAGTTGGCCTGGCAGTCATTTGAAAGTGACTGCTGACCAACTGGTTTTTTATTTGCTATTTTTGCTTCTTTTTCTTATTTGACAGGACACCCAAAGTAATCAGTTGGGCCGTAATTGCCAGGATAAGGCCTGCTAAAGCTAGCTGTTGATGGTCTGCGCCGGTTTGTGGAAGTGTTGTAGCTTGGTCTTGACTACCAGATCCTTGTCCAACGCCTGGTTGACCAACTGAAGTGGCGATAACCGTTGACGAAGTTTGCTGTCCTACGATTGGCGTCACCGCATCCACCTCTGGTACTACTGGTGCAGTTGGTTGAACTGGCCCCGCTGCGGCATCTTCCATTTCAACGCTCGGTTGAATTGGTTGCGGATCGGTCGGTTGTGGATCCGTTGGTTGTGGGTCGGTCGGTTGCGGATCCGTCGGCTGTGGGTCGGTCGGCTGTGGATCCGTTGGTTGCGGGTCCGTTGGTTGTGGGTCAGTCGGTTGCGGGTCAGTCGGCTGTGGATCCGTTGGTTGCGGATCGGTCGGCTGTGGATCAGTCGGCTGTGGATCAGTCGGTTGCGGGTCTGTTGGTTGCGGGTCCGTTGGTTGCGGGTCAGTCGGTTGTGGATCGGTCGGCTGCGGGTCAGTTGGTTGTGGGTCTGTTGGCTGTGGATCGGTCGGCTGCGGATCGGTAGGTTGCGGATCAGTCGGTTGTGGGTCGGTCGGTTGCGGATCAGTCGGTTGTGGATCAGTCGGCTGCGGATCAGTCGGCTGCGGGTCCGTTGGTTGTGGATCTGTTGGCTGCGGGTCCGTCGGTTGCGGATCGGTCGGCTGTGGATCTGTTGGCTGCGGGTCGGTCGGCTGTGGATCCGTTGGTTGCGGGTCCGTTGGTTGTGGATCTGTTGGCTGCGGGTCAGTCGGCTGCGGATCCGTTGGTTGTGGGTCGGTCGGCTGTGGATCTGTTGGCTGCGGGTCAGTCGGTTGTGGATCTGTTGGTTGTTCTGGTTCTTCTATGAAAGACGGTGGGCCAACCGGATGAATATCCCAACGATGGGTTTCCCCACCTTTAACATTTACTATGTTGGCAACAATATTTCCGTCAATGTTGACATGGGCATTAATTGTTGCATTCGGTGCTAAGATGCTGCCCATGAAGCGGCCACTGTGTACATTAATTATCAGTTGCCCCGTGCCAAAATTCCATAAAACGTGGTTAGGCATTGCATGACTTTCACTATTGGCTAACGGATTTTTATTGTCATCGTAATGAAGTAGGATCTGCGTACCAACATTAACCACGACACCATCACTACCGATAACGTTGATCACAATCATTGGCCCATCTGTCCGACTAGAAAGGCCGTAAAGCTTAATTGGCTGTGGTGCATCCAATAATTCTGCCGGAAGATTGATGTAAATCACGTTATTCACCGGTTGAGCATTGGAAACATCCACATAACGATTATTCATGTCGGTAAAATTCTTAATCAGGCCCTTGGATTCCTCCTGAGCAGTGTAGAAATTAGAAGCACTGATCAAACGGCTAAAGACTGCCGGAAAGTCAATGTAACTGCCACCATCACTGTCTTTAAAGACGTCTTCCGCTTTTAAGTTATTCATGTGACGACCATTAATGTAAACTTTTCCATCAATGACCTCGACATTAACATCCTTACCGAAAATCACGTGGTTAAACTGATTATTTCGGAAAGAACCACTTTGCAGAGCTGCTGTTAATTGTTGAATGTAGTAAACGTCACCATTAGTTAGGTTAATTGAGTCTCCTCGTGTACCAAAATCAACGTTGGCATTCAGAATACCAACCGCGATGTTACCATTAACGTCGGCGCCCAGGTTGGCTTCGTTAGCAAAAATATGAAACAGGGACGCTAATAGTAATACACTCTTGGCATTAAGGTGGTTAACGTCGATCCCATACTTGTCCTTAAGAACTGCATCCGTGGAAATTTTGTCTGCTGTATTAATCAACGGTGCTGGAGCAGTACTAGCACTAGCCGGTGCCTGTGAGATAGTAGAGTCACTAGCAGAGTCAGCGGTGCCCATACTCATTACGTTAGAACTAGCATTCATGTTTTCGGCGTTGCTGCTAGCAACTAAGCCATCACTAGCTGCAGGACTTGCAACATTCGAGTCATTTGATTCTACCGGAACGGTATTACTAACGGTTTCACTTGGTGTTACTGGTGATACACTCGCTGGTTCAGCAGACTCTGTTGGTGTCACCGCCCCAATATTAGGGCCATCATTTGCTGATGAAGTACTGCTTGTAACGTTAGTAACCGATGTTAATTCATCTGGATTAATTACTGCTTCATTATTAGTACTTTTACTAACAACATTACTGTTTTCAGCATTATCAATTTCAACATTACTTGTTTCAGCAACCATCTGGGCTGGTGTCGGTTCATTTGTTACTGCTTCATCAGCAGAGGCAGATTGTCCACCAGCGATGAAGAGTAAACCAAGTAACACGGACACCAGGCCAAAGCTAAGTTTGCGCAGGCCGAACCGTTGCTTGCGAGGTTGCATCTTCTTTTCTAATAATTTAATGTTCTTTTTTGATACCATCTGATTTTCCTCCTGTGGTCGAAATAAATTAGAAAGTAGCATCAGTTACTTTTATTTATCAGCCAGTCATGGGGGGGTAATAGTACCCGTGCTTTTAAATAAAATTTTCTTGCTGATTATATTTTAGCAAATGTTTATTTTATAATGACACATTTCAGCGGTTTTATATCAATCCTTAATAAAGCCAAGATTTTCTTAAAAAATAACTCAAAATGCCCGTCAGATCAGTAATTAGCAACTGATTTGACGGGCATTATTTAACTTATTTCCTTATTTTAAGTTGATTTTAGTTTCCGCTGGTTTTGTTTCCGCTAAGATCTTACCATGGCGAATATTATAAAGAACTTCGACGTGCTTATTGAGGGCATTATAGAAATCATGAGCATTTAAGATAATGCAGTTGGCTGGCTTACCGACTTCGATTCCGTACTGGTCACTAATGTGCATTGTCTTGGCACCGTTATAGGTAACATACTTAAAGGCATCTTGCAGTTGGTGATAGCCCATCAAATGAGCAATGTAGACTCCCATCGTAACGGCATCGAGCATATTACCATTGCCTAGCGGATTCCAAGGATCCTGAATGTCATCTTCACCGAAGGAAACGTTAATGCCGGCTTTAGTTAACTCCTTAATCCGGGTAACTCCCCGTCGCTTCGGGTAGGTATCAAATCGCCCACCCAAGTGCACATTGACCAGAGGGTTCGAAACAAAGTTAATCTGGCTCATCTTCAATAGACGGAAGAGTTTGTATGTATAAGCGTTGTTATACGAACCCATCGCCGTGGTATGGCTGGCAGTAACCCGGTCCTTCATCCCCCGTTCATAGGCCTCGGTTGCCAGCACTTCAAGGTTACGGGAAGCTGGATCATCGATTTCATCACAGTGAACATCAACTAACCGGTCATACTTATCCGCCAGAGCCATCAAGAAGTGTACGGATTGCCAACCATATTCGGTCGTAAATTCAAAGTGAGGAATGCCGCCGACCACGTCTAGGCCTTCTTTAACTGCCTGTTCCATCAATTCTCGACCATGAGGATAAGAGAGGATCCCTTCTTGTGGGAAGGCCACTAATTGCAGATCAACTTGATCCTTCAACTCTTCTCGCAGTTCAAGTAAGGCTTGAGCGGCAATCAGGTGCGGATCGGTAACGTCAACGTGACTCCGAATGTGTTGGATTCCATGACCAACCATGTTTTCAATCGTCTTGCGAGCACGCTTCTTAACGTCTTCCTTGGTGAGATCCTGCTTCCGTTCACTCCAGATCCGAATTCCATCAAAGAGCGTTCCACTTTCGTTCCATTCTGGTTGACCCGCCGTCAGGGTAGCATCAAGGTGAACATGGGAATCAACAAATGGTGGCAACAGGATGTTACCCTGGCCATCAATCACCTGTTCGTTAGCAACCGGTGTTAAATCCTGGCCAATTTCCTTAAATTTACCATTAACGATGCGCACATCAGACGTCTTTTCATGGTTATCAATATGGACATTCTTAATTAACATTTCTTAGGCTTCCTTTCGATCCGCAAGCTTCATTAAACCGTAGTAGAGCAATCCGCTTAACACCATGTCGATAAAGGTTGCTCCTATTGTGTTGGCAAATAACGGTAATTGGTGAACACCAACAAAGAAGGCAACCCCTACCACAAATGTTATCATCGCCATCCAATTAATACCACCGTTGTACCAATATTTACCATTAACCTTGCCTAACTCACTGATGTCATAATTCTGATGAGCACGGCAATAGAAATCGGTACAGATAATGGCGATTGTTGGGCCCAGAACCATGCCAACATAATCAAGGAAGGATTCGAACGTCGTCAAGAAACTGCCGACAAACATTGGAATAAAGGTCACAATCGTTGCCAGCAGGACCACAATCCAGAGTGAATATTTAAGACGCAGCTTGGTAAAGATGTTAGACAGCGCCGATCCTGCAGCCAGCAGATTCACCGCGTTTGCCGTCATCGAAGTTAAGATGATGACCAGCAAGGCTACAACACCCAGGCCCAACTTAGTGGCAATTGTTGATGGGTCAGAGTTATTGGCATCATAAACACCAGTTGAAACAGCAATACTAATGGTGGAAATTAAGCCAATAAAGGCAAACCAAACGACTCCCAACAAGGCACCAAAAAACGGGGTGTAGGTAGCATTGCGCCGATTGGCGGTAAATCGGGTAAAGTCGGCACCGGCAGTTACCCACGCCAGGTTAAAGGCTGCCACATAATCAATTGCCGCCCCAGTTGCCATCTTAGCGTGAGCCGGCACTTGCCATTGCACAATCTGGTTAAGCGAAACGGTTCGAAAGACGGCTACTGATTCCCAAATCACAAAGATAAAGACCAGGACAATTCCGATCCGCTCAATCATTTGGACCGACCGGGAACCACTAGAAACACTGATAATATGAAGGATACTCATAATTAAGATCCCAACAACCAGACCACGGTAACCACCATGGTGCCCCCAAACTGGCCAGCCAAGCAAATCATGGAAGAGCAAGCTGACCGACTGGGCGGCGATGAAGGTGTTGGCAGCCGTCCAGCCAATGAATTGGGTAATGTTGACTAACGATGGCAGGTAACTTCCCCGCTCCCCAAAAGAAGCCCGACTAATTCCCATTGTTGAAACACCGGTCTTGTAACCAATATAACCAATCAGGCTTAAGAAAACATAGGATAAGGCAGATGAAAGCACCAGGGCCTTCATCGCTAAGGCAAAGCCACAGGCAGCAAGGACACCACCGACAAACCACGTTCCGTTGTTGGCGTTAGCCCCGACCCAGGTAGCAAACATATCCCAACGAGTGGTCTTTCGTGCCTTCATCGGAATACTAAAAATACGTGCATGCTGTTGGTCTTTCAAATCGATTTTCCTCCTTATTTGAAAGCAAAAAGCCTTAGGGTCCAACTCGTCCCCTAAGGCTTTTCAAAAGTACACGCATGTGTGTAGTTCTTATTTCTATTCGAACGTCTTTTGCAGTCTCACGGGGCTACATTAAAGGACTCATTTCAATTGGCTTAATCATACAAGCTTTACCTATCCTTGTCAATCGCCGAAACTAAATTAATCCTAGGCTAATCGCCGCGGCCTGGTCAATCTGGCGCATTCTAGCAGGCTGAAGGGCCGTTAGCCGATTCTGAAGGCGGTGTTTATCAAGAGTTCGGACCTGTTCAAGAAGGGCGACTGAATCATGAGCTAACCCGGTTTCAGTTTTAGGTAGGAAAACATGGGTTGGCAAGGCAGACTTTTGCTGCTGAGTAGTAATAGCAGCAACAATTACAGTCGGGCTATGACGGTTACCACAATCATTTTGCAAAATAACTACTGGTCGCACACCTCCTTGTTCAGAGCCAGTAACTGGCGATAGGTTGGCGTAATAAATTTCACCCCGACGAACATGGTTAATCATCGAAAACTACTCCTAGTTTCGGTAGACACGGTGAACACGGTGACTGATTCCGGTTAAGATTTCGTAGTTAATCGTCCCGACCTTTTTAGCAAGATCGGTTGGCGTCAATTTCAATTGACCGGACTTCCCCATTAAAATTACCGGCGTGTCAACTGGATAATATTTCGGTAGCCGGATCATCATTTGGTCCATGCAAACCCGACCAGCAATGGGGCAAAATTGGCCATCAACTATAACCTTAAAGCCAGTCAGCGAACGCGAATACCCATCGGCATACCCGATCGGTAGTGTTGCCAGCCATTCATCATGTTTAGCAGTATAGGTGGCTCCGTAACTTACCGACTCACCAGCCTTCAGTTTTTTAACAAAGCAGATAGCTGTCTTTAGGGTCCCAATCGGTTGCAGGTCTAACGTTTCTTTGATTGCATCACCAGATGGGTTGTAACCATACATTGAGATCCCCATCCGAACTGTATTAGCCGTAATCTGCTTCCGGTGCCACATTCCGATCGCTGAATTAGCCATGTGCACGTATGGCGGTAATTGGTCAAGGCTATCAACAAACTTCTGCCAACGGTGGACCTGCTTATTGAAGTAGGTCGTATCAGTACTATCAGCAGTAGCTAAATGAGTAAACATCCCCTCAAACTTAAATTCGGGATACTTTAGCAGGTCAACCGCTTGCTTAAACTGATCAATATCAGTAAAGCCAATCCGGCCCATCCCGGTATCGACACCTAAATGGACCCGCAATGGTTCGGTCCAGTGATTAACCTGTGCTAAGCGATGATACTCCTGCAACCAATCCAGGGAACCAACCGTCAAAGATACACCCGCCGTGGCTGCAATGTGCGCATATTCAACCGGGGTAATACCTAATACCAGGGTCAAAGCGTCAATACCATTATCACGCAGTTCTAGGGCTTCTTCCAAAACAGCAACACAGGTTCCAGTAGCGCCGGCGGCCAAAGCGGCCTGAGCAACCGGAACGAGGCCATGACCATAAGCATTAGCCTTCACCACCGCTAAAATTTTACTGCCCGCAGGCAACGCAGCACGCTGAGCTTGAATATTATGCTTCAATGCTCCCAAATCAACGACATATTCCGTTTTCCGTAAACGACCACTAATCATTTTTATTCACACTTTCCAATATAATTTCCGTCATTACCAGAGTAGCGGTATGACTAACCGAGGCATGTACTATTCCATCAAATGGCGATTGGGTAACTACTGGAGCGCCTAGTCGATTATCGATAATTTCAATATCCCGGAAACCAACTTGAGCACCAATTCCCGTCCCCCAGGCCTTGCTGAAGGATTCCTTAAGCGACCACCGTCCCGCCAGGTATTCTGCAGCTCGTTGACCACTAAACCGATGATATTGGTTTAACTCTGCTGTAGTCAATAGCCGAGAAATAAAATGAGGATGTTCAGTTGCCAAGTTCTTAACCCGATCGATCTCTGTTAAATCAATTCCAATGCCCTTAATCATTTTGTCATTCCGCCTCCTTATACGAAACATAAGCATAGATCAAAATACATCGTTGACGCAATTTTTTCTATATAAATTTAACAGCTTTTTGTTTCATTAAGAGACAAAATGGCTATAATGAGTGCGTTAGCATTGTTTCCCCGATAATTGTGAAATTTTGGTAAAGTTTTTCAGACTTTTAATTGCTTTTTTAGGGAAAATGTTATTCTAACAGGCGATACCAGTAATTTTCTGGCGCTTTTTAAGAGAGGAGAGGATGAATGCATGACAAAATTAACACAGCAACATCCAGTGTTTAGCTTTGCCCTGAAAACAGTGTTTTACTTTGTCGTAATTCTCCTACTAATTTACTTGTATGGATACTTTGGTGCCGGTCAGGAACCGTTTATCTATAATGAATTCTAGTTTATATGGAGGAAAATTATGACCAAAAATATTGTGACATCGTTTGACGAGTGTGCAAATAAAAATGCCACCCGGGTTGCCTATGATGAGATGGGAACTACCACTACTTACGGTGAATTGCAAGCTGCCGCTAATACCCTAGCGGCCTGGTTAGCTAAGCAGAACTTGGCCACTCAAGAACCAGTGATGGTCTTTGGGGATCACCAAGTTCAAATGTTGGTCAGTTTTCTGGCTGCCCTTAAGACTAACCATCCTTATATTCCGGTTTCGACCGGTTCGGCCTTGCCTCGAATTCAGTCGATTCTTGACACCGCCAATCCGGGATTAATTATCGCAATCGATGATTTCCCGATGAGTAAAGTTAAGACAACCGCCGAGCTCATCTCAAGGGACCAGTTGACTAAGATCTTAGCTAAGCCACAATCGTTCACGCCTACCAAGATGGTCAGTGGTGATGACCTTGCCTACGTACTCTTTACTTCTGGAACTACCGGTTCACCAAAGGGTGTTGAGGTTAGCCATGATAACCTACGCACCTTTATTGATTGGATGCTGGGTGATGACTTCAAGCTCCCACACCATGTTAACTATCTTGGCCAGCCGCCGTATTCTTTTGACCTATCAAATATGTACTGGTGGCCAGCACTCTTAAGTGGAAGTACGATTAAAGCCGTCCCACATAGCGTTGTAGAAAACTTCGGGCAGCTCTTTACTGCCCTTCCCAAGTTTGATCTTAATGTCTTTGTTGGTACTCCTTCTCTTGCGGAAATGTTGATGCTGAGCCCCGCCTTCAATGAAAAACAAATGAGCGGGCTGAAATTCTTCTTGTTCTGCGGTGAAGAGTTAACGGTTAAGACCGCCCGCAACCTCCAACAGCGTTTTCCACACGCTAAGATCTTCAACACATACGGGCCAACTGAAACCACGGTGGCTATTTCCGGTGTCAAAATCACCCCAGAAATGGTTGCTAACGATGACCGGTTACCCGTTGGTTATACTAAACCAGGAATTCAACTCTCAATCTGGAATGGCCAGCAGGAAATTAAGGAACCAGGCAAGCAGGGTGAAATCATCATCTGCGGTGATAGTGTCGCCCAGGGTTACATGAACAACCCGACCAAGACTGCCAAGGCTTTCTTCACCTTAAATGGCCAACGAGCTTATCGGACCGGTGATGCTGGGATTCTTGATGCTGATGGTTTACTCCACCACAAAGGCCGAATGGATTTTCAAATTAAGTTACACGGCTTTCGAATCGAACTTGACGAGGTCCGGGCTAGTCTAGAAAAGAGTCCCCTCATTAAACAGGCTGTCGCCGTTCCAAAGTACAATCGTGATGGCAAGGTTACCCACTTAATCGCCGATGTGATTCCTAAACAACAACCAGATGATTCTAATGCATTGACTAAGCAGATTCGTGAAAGCTTGAAGGGTCTGATTATGCCGTACATGATGCCAACTCAATTCATTTACCGCGAGAGTTTTCCAATGTCGGCCAATGGTAAGATTGCTATCAAGCAACTGATTAGCGAGGCCAATAAGTAATGATCAATTGGATTGCTAGTCTACCGAATTTCAGTGCTTATGGCACGCCGGTCTACTTCTTTTACCTAATTTTAGCCATTCTGCCTCTTGGAATCGGTCTTTATTTTGGCAAACGACTTAGCTGGTATGAAGCACTGATTAGTTTCATTTTCATTTTTCTGATGTTTGATGGCTCCAGTTGGCAGCAGGGAATCTCTTTGATTGTTTACATCATCTGGGAAACTTGCTTGGTAATGTTTTATCATCATTACCGACAGCACAACAACGCTAGCGGAGTCTTTTACCTCCTTGTCGCGTTATCAATTGCGCCCCTGGTAATCGTTAAATTGACTCCCGCAATGGTTGGCCACAATTCATTGTTAGGCTTCTTAGGGATTTCTTACCTGACCTTTCGGGCTGCGGGAACCATCATCGAAACTCGTGATGGAATGGTGAAGGACATCTCAGCATGGAAGTTCATCCGTTTCATGGTTTTCATGCCGACCCTGACGTCCGGGCCAATTGACCGCTACCGTCGTTTTTCTAAGGATTATGCCAAAACACCGAGCCGAGCGGACTACTTGAACCTCGTCAACAAGGGAATCTTTTACCTCTTCCTAGGCTTCTTGTACAAGTTCGTGATCGGCTACTTCTTTGGCCAACGAATCTATCCGATGTTTGAAAAAATGGCACTGGCCCAACCATCAATGCTTTCTTGGAGCATGCTTGGGGTAATGTACTCATACGGGTTCTACCTCTTCTTCGACTTTGCTGGTTACTCACTCTTCGCGGTCGCCATCTCATACTTTATGGGTGTCCGAACGCCAATGAACTTCAAGCAACCGTTTAAGTCTAAGAACATTAAGGATTTCTGGAATCGCTGGCATATCAGTCTGTCCTTCTGGTTCCGTGACTACATCTTCATGCGGTTCGTCTTCATGGCTACCAAGAAGCACTGGTTCAAGAACCGGAATGCTCTTTCATCAACAGCCTACATGCTAAACATGGTCTTGATGGGCTTTTGGCACGGGATTACCTGGTACTACATTCTCTATGGGTTTATTCACGGATTGGCCCTAGTCACCGATGACTGGTGGCTCCGCTACAAGCGCAAGCATCTCAAGCGTCTTCCCCATAATAAGCTCACCACGGGAATTGCCATTTTCATCACCTTTAACTTTGTTATGTTTACATTTTTAATTTTCAGTGGTTTTTTAAACACCTATCTTTTAAGCAAATAACTGAAAATAAATTAGGAGGAATTTATTATGCAAGAAAAGATTATTAACATTTTAGCTGACGCAACTGGCCGTGACGCCTCAGACTTTAGTGACGCAAGCCAAGATCTGTTTGCTTCTGGCCTATTGGATTCCATGGCCACCGTTTCTCTGCTCCTTGGTTTACAAGACGCCTTTGGTATTCAAGTACCAGTTTCTGAATTCGACCGTAGTCAATGGAACACGGTTGAAAAGATTGAACAACGGGTAAAGGAGTTACAAAATGCATAACAGCAAGCGGCTGTGGTCAATCTTTGGCCCAGTAATTCTTGCTTTTGTCCTGATCTTAATTCTCTTCTCCCTACCGATTAGTGGAAACCATTCAACTACCACAGAAAAGCGGGCCGCGGTTTCACTGAGCCCCGTTGTTTTCAAAAACCAATCTTTGAAAAAGCAGGCTTTAAACGACAAGCGGGTTAACTTTGTTCCCTTCTTTGGCTCAAGTGAACTCCGCCGGATGGATCGCTTCCACCCATCGGTAATGGCTGCACGTTATCATAACTACACACCATTTCTCTTTGGTTCGCGGGGAACCCAGTCCTTGCCACAATTCTTCAACATCAATTCAATG
This sequence comes from Limosilactobacillus sp., assembly GCF_041859915.1. Classification (GTDB taxonomy): domain Bacteria; phylum Bacillota; class Bacilli; order Lactobacillales; family Lactobacillaceae; genus Limosilactobacillus. Next base: position 8,080 of record NZ_JBFLGB010000012.1, on the reverse strand, counting down.
GAGAATTCAATGACAGACCAAAAGGCTGTTTATATCATTTCGCCACAATGGTTTACCAAACAGGGAATTATGGCACCAGCCTTTAAGTACTATAACGGTTCTTATGCTAACTTGACTTGGCTCCGTCACGCTAATCCTAAGTCACCATATGACCGTTACGTAGCTAAGCGTTTGCTAAGCTTGATTGGTAGTGATGGAACCGTCGGCGCTGGGGCTCGTAAAATTGCCGCTGGTCAACCGTTGAGTTCTTGGGATCGAACGGTGATCAATACCCGAATCAACCTCTTAGCCCATGAGGATGCTCTCTTCTCTGAGTTCCAGATCAACAGGAATTACGAAAAGCATATTTTGCCAAATATTAACCACCTACCGAAGAAGTATGACTATCAAAAGTTGTATACTCAAGCCGAACAAATTGGTAAGGCTGATTCCAATAATAATCGTTTCCATATTCGAAACGCCTTCTATAACCGGCAAGTTAAGCCACAAATAGGAAAATTGGCTGGTTCTCAGGCTAAGTTCTCTTACACCGCTTCACCAGAATATGGTGACCTTCAGGTGGTCCTGAACCAGTTTAAGAATACTAATTCGAACGTCCTCTTTGTTATTCCTCCGGTCAATGCTAAATGGGAAAAGTTCACTGGCTTAAACATGAAAATGTACTATCGAACCGTCGCTAAGATTAAGTTCCAGCTACATGAACAAGGTTTTAACCACGTTCTGGACCTCTCACACGATGGTGATAAACCAGCCTTCATGGAAGATACCATCCATATTGGTTGGGCCGGTTGGGTTAAATTTGACCGGGCAACTAATCAATTCATCTCGACAAAGCAAGCTCAACCACGCTACCGGATGAATGACCAGTTCTTATCCAAACAATGGATGAACCTCAACCCAACATCAAGGAATCTGCAAAACTTTAAGGATCAAAAACTACATTAGTTTACCTAGTGCTCACGATGAGATTAATCACCGTGAGCACTTTTTAATTTAAACAAAAAGCAGTATTTGCCTGAGTTGTGGCAAATACTGCAAATTTATTTTAAAGTGACTAGTCTTCTTTCCGGTGTCGAATGTTGAAGGCGTGACGACTAGAATGGCTATTACCGTGATTATCTGAACGATGACCATTATTGGCATGGTAACCGTGACGACGACGGCCATGATTATCATGACGACGATAATGGTTATGACCGTCGTGATAATTGCCTCGACGATGATGACGATTACGACGTGGCAATGGTCGTTCCGGCGTAATCTTGACCGGTACTTCACTGGCGGCTTCCTTAGTCATATTGTTTAATAAGGCGGCCACCAGGTCAACCGCATTGTGCGTTTCGAGCAGTTTAGCAGCAGCGTCCTTATAACGATCGGTCGAATTCTGAGCAACCAAGTCATCAATATCATTGAAGGCCGTCGCCACCTGACCCTTAAAGGCTTCCTCAGCCGTTGGCGGCTTCAGTGGTAGCATCCGTACCCGGGTCAACTTTTCAATTTCGTGTAAGTAATCCATTTCGTTCGGAGTGACAAAGGTTAATGACACACCGTGGTGTCCAGCACGTCCCGTCCGGCCAATGCGGTGGACGTAGGAATCTGGATCCGATGGAATATCGTAGTTATAAACGTGAGTTACCCCGGAAATGTCGAGTCCCCGAGCAGCTACATCGGTTGCCACCAGAATATCAAGTTGACCGTTCTTGAACCGGCGCATGACCTTGGTCCGTTGTTCCTGGCTGAGATCACCATGAATGCCAGCCGCATTGTAACCACGGGCAACTAGCCCTTTGGACAATTCATCAACCCGTCGCTTGGTCCGACCAAAGACAATCGTCAGAGCAGGGTCCTGCACATCAATCAGTCGAGTCATAATGTCGAACTTTTCATAGTCCTTCGCCCGAACATAGTACTGGTCAACAAGATCAGTGGTCAGTTCCTTGGCCTTAATTCGCACCATCTTCGGGTTGGTCATGAATCGAACCCCAATCTTTTTGATCTCTGGTGGCATCGTGGCAGAGAAAAGCAATGTCTGCCGATCCTTGGGCGTTTGATTGACAATGGCTTCGATATCCTCCAGAAAGCCCATATTCAACATATCATCGGCTTCATCGAGTACCAGGGTTTTGATATTTGCTAACTTAACCGTGTGTCGACGCAAGTGATCACGCAACCGACCCGGGGTCCCGACTAAAATCTGAGGATGCTGTTTCAAGTTCCTAATTTGACGGCGAATATCGGCCCCACCATAAACTACCTGGACCCGAACGCGTTTATCACGACCAAGGCGGTATAGTTCTTCCTGGGTCTGGATGGCCAGCTCACGAGTTGGCGAAATCACAACCGCCTGAATGTCAGGATCTTTGGTATCAACGTGTTCAATAATTGGTAAACCGAACGCAGCAGTTTTCCCGGTCCCGGTCTGAGCCTGGCCAATTACGTCTTGACCCTTTAAGACCATCGGGATCGTCTGTTCCTGGATAGGCGTGGCCTCTTCATAGCCGCTCCGCTTGATGGCCTTTAACAGGCTTGTAGATAAGCCTAATTCATTAAATTTCAAAAATTTTTCCTCCTAAAACATGCGCGGGACTGCAACCAATGTCACAGCCCCCGCGCTCCATAAGTCATAATTACTTTTTAATTGCATCCAGTACCCGTTCAAGGTGAATCCCATGACTAGCTTTTAACAAAACTAGGTCTTCACCTCGTAACGTTGCCTGCAGGTCACTAGCTAGTTGGTCTAACTGGTCAGCCGAGTAATAATAAATAGCGGCAGCCGGATAACCGTTCGCAATCAATCGCTTCTTTAACGCTGCCATTTGCTCACCGATTAGGTAAACCGCCTGAATCTTTGCTGGGTCAATTTGACTAGCTAAACTGGCATGCAGTTTGGGTGCTGCCTTCCCCAGCTCCAGCATATCACCCAAAACGGCAATTCGGCGACCAGTAGTTGGCATGGTAGAAATTGTCTTTAAAACTTGCTTAGCGGCTGTCGGGTTAGAATTATAAACATCACTTAGAATTTGTTCACCATTCTTACCAGCTACCCATTCAGCCCGGTTAGCCGTTAGTTCGACGTTTGCTAGGGCGGATTGCATGTGATCCGGAGTAATATGCAATAACTGCCCTACCGCCATTGCAGCTAATGCGTTATTGACGTTATATTCACCAACCATTGGAATGGTAAATTGCTTATCTGGCCACTCATTAACCTGAAATTCAATTGACCGCTCACCGGTTTGGACACTAGTAGCATAAAGATCATCATCCAGGTGACGGCCAAAGCGAACAACCCGTTGATTAATCTTGGCTACCCGTTCATTCAGTAATGGCTCATCTCCGTTATAAACTAGGGTGCCATCATCACTTAGCCCGTGAGTAATTTCCATCTTAGCATCGGCAATCCGATCCCGAGTACCAAAGAATTCGATATGAGCCTCCCCAATCATCGTAATAACTGCAATCTCTGGCGAAGCTAACTTGCTCAGAAAGTCTAACTGTCCAAAACGGTCCATTCCCATTTCAACAACAACCGCTTCCGTATTAGCCTCCATATTAAGCAAGGTAACCGGTACACCAATCTCATTGTTAAAGTTAGCATGGGTCTTTGTTACGTTCAATTGTGTGCTCAAGATTGAGGCAATCATATCCTTAGTCGTCGTCTTACCATTACTCCCCGTAACGGCAACTACAATTGGATTAATTTTATGTAGGTAATACTTGCTTAACTTCTGTAAAGCCTTTAACGGATCATCAACCACTAGCAAAGGATGTTCGTGATCAACAATTTCGTGGTCGCTGGCCCACAATGCTGCCCCAGCTCCATTAGCAAAAGCACTGGGTACAAACCGGTGACCATCTTGACTACCCTGAAGTGGCACAAACAATGCGCCAGGTTCCAAATGACGACTGTCAAAAGAAACGCTCGTCAATTCAACGTCTTGCCACTGTTCAATATCGTTTTGCGCGTTAATTGCCTTCGCAATTTCCGCCAATTTCATTTTCATGAAAAGCTACCTCTTCTTTTGATACTTTGGTCTAGCTTATTAATTATAGCATTCTCTAAAACCAAAGGCGATGAAAAGGGCAATGTGTCATCAAAATGAAACACGAATACGTAAAAAATGCCATCCATCGATTCGATGAATGACATTTTTAACCTTAGTTACATTTCTTCCAATCGCTTGATCCGGTCATCTAAAGGTGGGTGCGTGTCAAACAGGTGGGCAAAGCGGCGGTGTTTAGCATTTAGCGCTGGATCACTAATGTAAAGGCCAGCGCTATTGGGATCGGCCGCTTTCATCGGCTGAGCCCCCTTCAATTTTTCTAACGCCGAAATCAAGCCATGGGGGTTGCGGGTTAATTCGACTGAACCAGCATCTGCCAGATATTCACGATTCCGTGACAAAGCCATTTGGGCAATCGTTGCCGCCAGGGGAGCCAGAATAACCAAGAGGATAGAACCAAAGATTGCTAAAACACCACCGGCGCTATCGTCATCATCATCCCGACTACCACCACCGAACCACCAAAAATTACCGGCAAAGTTAACCAGGGCTGAAATAGCAGCCGATAAAGCTAGTGCAATGGTTTGCAGTCGAATATCATAGTTACGAACGTGACTCATCTCGTGGCCCATCACTCCCTCAAGTTCTTCCCGGTTCATGATTTGCAAGAGACCGGTCGTGGCGGCCACGGCGGCATGCTCAGGATTATTGCCGGTTGCAAAGGCATTCGGACTAGGATCATTAACGATGAATACCCGGGGCATCGGCACCTGGGCCACCATCGCCATATCCTCGACAACGTGCCAAAGCTCCGGTGCTTCTGCTGCCGAATGAATTTCGCGGGCATTGTTCATATTCATAACGACATCCGTCGATTGGCCAATCATCACTGACATATAAATCACCGCAACGACTCCAGCAATAATAATTCCTGAAACGGCCGAACGAGCAAAGAGATAACCAAGGGCCGCCCCAATCAAGGCAACCAGCAAGAAGAAACCGGTCATCACTAGGATCGTCTTGCGCTTATTACGGGCAATTTGTTGGTATAGCATCATTGACCACCCTAATTGTCAAAAGAAACCTTTGGTACTGCCTTAGCTTCCTTTGGTACTGCCAAGTAGTCCATTGCCGTAAAGTGATGAAGCTTAGCCACAATGTTGCTCGGGAACGTTTGAATTCTCGCGTTCAAGGCCGCCACCGTACTGTTGTAAAGCTGACGAGAATAAGCAATCTTGTTTTCAGTATTAGACAATTCTTCCATCAGATTTTGATATTCAGTGCTGGCCTTTAAATCCGGATAATTCTCGGCAACCGCAAATAAAGTCCGCAGCGTTCCAGACAGTTCGTTAGAAACCGCCATTTTCTTTGCCCGATCATTATCTGGTACGTTATTCAAGGCAGTTCGGAGTTGGGTAACCTTCTCCAGCGTTGAAGCCTCATACTTACTGTAACCCTTTACCGTAGAAACCAGGTTAGGAATCAAATCATTCCTTCGTTGAAGTTGAACATCAATCTGGCTCCATGATTCTTGAGCATGAACTCGCAGTTGAACTAGTCCATTATAAAGGGCCACATAGATGGCTACTAATACGGCCAGGATAACAATCACAATAATCCAGGTCATCATTACGACTTCCTCCTTTTTCGTTACTGGTCCTATTTTAACAAACCGTCCCTACCATGAAAACTGAATCGTCTCTGTCTTAGTAAAAGCTTACTAATTTTATGCTAGAATTGAAGTTGAAAAGTGAGGTGTTAAATGTGAACGTCTTATTTGTTTGTCTCGGTAATATTTGTCGATCACCAATGGCTGAAGCACTATTTCGTAAGTTGGTTAATGATGCTGGGCTTAGTGGACAGATTAACATTGATTCTGCCGGACTTAATTATGAAGAAATCGGCAACGGTCCCCACCCAGGTGCTGCAAAGGTAATGCATGAACACGGTCTATCAACTGACGGCTTGGTTGCTCGTCACATCACAGATCACGACTTTAAGTGGGCTGATTATATCATCTGCATGGATCAAATGAACTTAAATGAGCTTCGGCAATTGGCACCGGCAAAAGACGTGGCTAAAGTCCACCTAGCTAATGAACCAGTCCCCGGTAAGAAAAATCAAGAAATTCCGGATCCTTGGTACACCCATCGCTTCGAAGATACCTACCAAAGTTTAGCCGTTGCTCTTCCCTATTGGCTTAATATTATCAAGGGACAACTCAAAAGATAACAAAAATCCACCAGCAAATGTTGGTGGATTTTTTAGTATTTATGAAGCTCTGCCGGTCGTGTATTTATCACTAAAGTTCTTTTGAACCTGCTGAGGGGCCTGCTTGAATGGTTCCGTCTTGATGTAATGGCCACGAATCAATAACCGCCGTGCACCGGTAGCATCACAGGTAATCAGGGTAATAATCTTCTGTTTAGTATTATTAGTTACCTGCACATCGGTAGCGGCAATGTACTTGCGTTGATAAATCTTGTATTCATAAACTTTCTTCAGGTCAGTAATGTAAATCATCTGCCCGACCTTCGCATGGTAGTACAAAGGTGAGAACAAGATTTTGCTACCGTTAGCCATGTTATGACCAGCCAAAGCATAATTACCCTGGCCCATTTTCATATCAGGACGCATCGTTCCTGCTGCTAAGGCTAGGGTTGTATTGTTAACTCCATTGGCAATGGGGATTGTCATCTTAATGTCAGGCACGGTGATCTCACCGATGATATTAATCGGCTGCTTCTTCGCCCGGGCCTTAGCAACCGTTTGAAAGTTCAAGTCCTTAACATCACTGAAGTTATAGGTTGCTTTCTTTCGGGCATCCCGTTTGATTGTTTGGCGAGTAACTTGCGGCCGATAAGTGCTAACCAGGTGTTCCTTGATTTGTTGATTAAAAATCAAGCAAACGGAAACAATAAGAAGGATTACTACTACCGTCCACCGAAGCCACTCGCGCGAATGTTGTTGCTTTTTCATCTTAATTATCTCCCTAAAACCACTAATTGCTACTTAGTATACTCGTTTCAAGCTCAAAACGATAGTTCGCTAAGGCTGACTATCAACTTCATTCAAGCCATTACCATCTTTCCCCAGCTGGGAAGTAGGTGTATCCAATAGGTAGTGTTCAATTAAGTTGACGATCTGTTTATTTTGCGGCAGATCCGAATGTTGGGCGCTATTACCCGTCACCGTCATTAAAGTATAGTGAGCCACTCGCTTTTGGTAAATATATTTACCAGCTTCGACACTTTGCTCTGGAACCAGGCCATCTGAATCATAATCTTCCGTACCAGCAACCGAATAGACACTCAGGCTTCGCGGGATATGCCTGCGTCCCCGAACAAGGTCGTTAAACATCTGGGTGGGATGATTAATAGACTTTTCAGCAAAATTATACGGAGTGCCAAGCGTCATTAAACGTTTGATTTGAATCTCATCGGCATAATCATGGTAATAGAGTTCCAGCCAACGTGTCCAGATCAGGCCGCCATTAGAATGCCCAAAGGCTTTAAAGTTATTAAAGTTATACCGACTACTAATTTCCGCAAAGGCCCGGTTAAACATCCGGGTCTGTTTCTTAATGTTTTGGTAACCATCATGGTTGTTTTCAAAGCCGACCACGATAATTGGTTCATTATCGCCCCGACTAATCCATCCCGATGACTTAATTTGGCCATTGTTTTCTACCTCCAATTTCAAGAGGCTGTGCTTATGGTCGGTCTGCTTGTTTAGTAGGTCTACTAACTGGTTAAAGCGGTTATTAGTGGCTGAACTGCCAGGAATCATGATGACTGGTGACATTCGCGAATTGTGCTGGGCCGCTAAATCAGCATTAGTATTCTTCATCCATAAATAAGTTGGGAGGGCCAAGACCACGATCATTAATACTAGGGCCAGCAAAATCCGTCGACTATGATGAGAAATCATCCAGTTGTTTTTAGGCATGATGATCACCCTCTCCTATTTTTAGGGTTGACTTAGCTTCTATTAAAAAACTAAGTCGAACAAAGGGAATATAGGCCAAGATGTCTATCAACAAAAGGACAATCGTAAAGAGTAGGGTCGACCAATTA
>NZ_JBFLGB010000011.1:0-35980 GCF_041859915.1 Limosilactobacillus sp. | reverse complement strand
GCCTGCACCGTAGGATCCGCCGATGATCACCGTCACCTTCGGCACGGCGGCAGTCGAGACCGCGGTCACCAATTTAGCACCATCCTTGGCGATGCCGCCCGCCTCGTATTTCGAGCCGACCATGAAGCCGGTGATGTTCTGCAGGAAGAGAAGTGGGATCCTGCGCTGGCAGCAGAGCTCGATGAAATGGGCGCCCTTGAGTGCACTTTCGGAAAACAGGACGCCGTTGTTGGCGATGATCCCGACCGGCACGCCTTCGACATGGGCAAAGCCGGTGACCAGCGTCGTGCCGTAGAGCGCTTTGAATTCGTCAAGTTCGGAATCGCGCCTGGGTGCCGTTCAGCCAGTGAATCACTGCAGCCGAGGTGGCGATGCGCACCACGTTTTCTGTGAAAAATATTTATTTTAATCTAACATTGCTCACAGATAAGCTGTATTATTTGATTTATATATACGAAGAGAGTAGTTGAGTTAATGCGAAAATCTAATCACCGCAAGCCGCGTTGGGGCCGCATTATTCCTTTTGCGCTGGCCTGCATGCTGGCGCTTGGGCTGGTGATCGGCCTGACCGTCAACGCCCTGAACGATGACGGGGCCGATGCGGCTGGCTCGACCAGCCCCCAGGCCTCAAGCGCCAGTCAGGCGGCCTCTAAGGCAACGGCCAAATTGTCCTCGGCCAGCACTAGGAATCAGACCGCTAAAATTAAGCGCACGCTGACCCAGTACCTAAAGGGCGTGACTCAAAGCGGGCACGTTGCCGTCAGTTTTTACAATCTGGCGCCAGTTTCTGGCAGTGCCGCGGCTAAAGCGGCTGACGCGGCGGTTTACCAGGCAGGCAGCCTGGCCGTTGCCGAAAACGGAGATCAGCGCATGGTCGCCGCGTCAACGTTCAAGCTTTACATTACCGCCTGGCTGTTTCATGAGCTGGAGACCGGCGTGAAGACCTGGACGGCAGCCGACGAGTACGGGTTCCAGCGGATGATCGTGAACTCCGAGAATGACTATGCCGAAAGTCTGCTGCAGCAAAGTGGTGCGGCAGCGCTGAATCATTACTTTGCGACGCTTGGGACGGGGTACGTCTTTAAAACCGTGGGCACTGCGACCACGACGAGCAATGACTTGCTCACCATGCTGAAGGCCATCGAACGAGGCACCGGGCCGTTTGCCGATGCCGCACTGCGCCAAAAGCTGCTGACCGCGATGTGCAAGCAGGTATACCGCAGCGGCATTCCGGCTGCGGCCAGTGCAGTGGCCAACGGCAGCGTTGTTCAGGACAAGGTGGGGTGGCTGGGCAGTACGGATAACGATGCCGGTATTGTGACCACCCCGCACGGCGATCGGTACCTGCTCGTGATCATGACGGATAATGGCAGCTATCAGGATTTCTCGCAGGTCAAAGCCATTGCCAAGCAAGTGCAAACAATCGTTTACGGCTGACACCGAATTTTCCTGTCATCGAGGAGATTTCCCCGGTGGCTTTTTATTTGTCTCAAGCGCCGGCAATTGCGCTCGTTGTTCCCAGCCATGAATAACGGCAGTTTTAAAAAATAATAGATTGTTTATGTTGACGATAAGAAAATAAATGGGATATACTCACTGTATCAAAACGGATGGAGGCGGTTACATGACAACGACTGTGACGAAAGGGGCAGTGGTTCGCTGCCAGGCTAACGGCAATATGGAATATCCATTTATCGGTACCGTGGTCAAACGCTACGAGAACTCCGCATGGGTCACGATCGATGAATTTGATCCGCGCGATCAAATGAATGCGCGCGATCTGTTATTTCAAAGCGTGATTGCCTTGAAAAAAATGACGATTCTCAAGGCCGGTGAGCCGGAGCCGGAGCCGGCAGCTGAAGAGGCGGCGGGCTGACCAACCGCAGGCGGGCCTGCTACCGCACCAGAATTTCAACACCAGTTCTTAGCAACTGCGGAGCAACAATATATTGTCGGTGAGTTTTTAACGTTGATTCACCAAGAGTTCAACCAATATCCCGGTGAATGGGAATTTGGTGACTTGCAACGGGTATTGGGGATGATGATGCCCTTAGACCCTGACATTACATCAAAGCAGATTGAGCACATCGTTCCGACTGCTCAAGCATTGTTTGAATACTTGAAACGAACTGACCAGATTTCAATGGACCAGTATAAGACGGGGTTAAAAGCAATTGCTAATATGCAACCGTCACAGTCAATGCTGGCTTCATTATCCCGCAAGGAACGGGAAACCCAGCTGGTAATGTCCTTTATTCGTAGTCATGGGGTTAACATTGATGACATGAAGACTGCGGACCGCTGGATGGATGGTCACCGGGATGAGGTAGCTTCCTTTATGCGAGTTTTGCTTAAACCATGGCAGAAGTATGAACGGCAACAGGTCGCACAGCAGCAACAAGCGGCGGCACAACGCGCTCAGCTTAGTCAAAATAATGGTCAGGTTATTCATCATCACCGGGCCCCTCAGGGAATTAAATTTAGTAAGAAAGCACGTCATAAAAAACATCACCGTAAATAAAGAGGTGAACAGCAATGAGTATTCAAATCCCACAAAACATGACTGAAGTAGAGGTACAGCTACTTGACCGGCAAAAAGCTGGTGAGCAGGTTACCAAGGAAGAGATTATCCGCAATGCTGTGAAGGATACCTTGCAAGCATTGATGGATGAAGCCCTGGAAGGACACTATGATGATGTCAAGTGGGATGACCAGGGTCAAAACTTGCTGGTGTTTGACATTATGGGGAAACAGGTCGGCAAGGCCCACCCTCAAGCGGCTAGTTTTGTAGCTGATTTTACGGCCAGTCCGGACAACCTGATGGATTACTTCACAAAGGTAGTTACTAAGATTGTTGGTGGCCGGTGACTTGAAGGAGCGGTGTCAACTTTATTAAGGTTGTACCGCTTTTATTATGCCTTACATGGATGGAATATTAACAGTAGTGTGCTAACATTTGTTTTAATCGATGGCAATATTCTTTTTTCAGTCTAGCTGGGGATAATATGATTAATTGACTACCAAAAGATAGTAAATAATCAACCATGTACTTGGCTTCCTGATCTGTGTAGTAACCAGTTAATAGCTGGTCATTAATGGTCATGTGAGGATAATGGTTTTTAAGAAAGTGTTCTTGCCCCGACTTGGTAACCTGACAAGTAAAGTGAATTTTTGTTACCTGAGAATGACCTTTTCGATAAAGAACAGCTAATTGGTGAAGCGAATATGGAGCCGTTTGCTTTTTAATAATAAAATTTGTTAATAAATCGCACCGTAATCGAAAATTGGTGTGGGTATCAAGACTGATTCCATTTATAAACCAATTGCCATTGCGGTAGAGCAAGGAGAGTAATTGGGCCTTTACCTTAGTCTTTAATTGAAGTGAATTAAAACTAACCTCTTGACGGTTAATAATGGCCGTGAGGAGGCTATTTAAATTTAAACTTTGGTGAATAATAGGGACATTATAATATTGCACCGCTGATCGTTGCTTCTTAATCTGCTCCTGTTGTTCTTCTGGAAGGGTATCGAACAAACGCCTGGCTATTCGAGGATATGACTGTTGAAATGGGTTGTTGCTCAATATTTGCAATGCATCGATTGCAAAAAAGATTGCTGCAATTTCACTAAGTGCAAAAGTTACTGGAATCAATGGCCCATGGTTAATGATTTGGTAGCCACCATATTTTCCGTGGGTGCTATAAAAAGCTAAGCCCATTTTTTCGAGAGCATTTAGGTCGCGTAATGTTGTACGTTTAGAAATTGAAAATTCATCCTCTAAATCTTGAAGGTGAAAATGATGGTGATTATTGAGGTAAGTTAATTCTTGCGTTAATCTTTCCGCTTTATTCATTGATAAATCTTTCTTTCTTTTTTAATGGTGCCAGTAGTTGTCACCTTTTAATTTTATAATAACAATATCAGTTAAAGAAAGAGGATTTTAGATTATGAAAACATTAATTATTAATGCTCATCCTGATTTTAAAAACATTGCTGCGCATTATTCATTGCGGCTTCAACAATACTTGGAGCAACAATTGCAAAAGGATAACCAGCAATACACCATATTGAATCTTTATGATGAATGGCTTCCTCGGTTAGAGTGTGATGAGGATGGATTGTTAACTGCTTGGAATGATAATAATCACCATCAAGAGGCTACTAAAGTTCGCCAGCGCCAAGAAGAGCTCCTTCAACAATTTTTGACTTATAAACGTATCGTAATTGTGATGCCCTTGTTAAATTTCAACATTACTTCTCGCATGAAGGATTATATGGACAATATTTTAATTGCACGCAAGACATTCCAATATGTTCACAATGGGTCTGTGCCATTGTTAACTGATGGACGCAAAGTGATGTTTATTCAAGCAACTGGTTCAATTTATACCCATGATGATCGTTATGCTGGTTTGGATTTTGCGGTCGAATACCTCAAGCAAATGTTTACTAATATCATGGGCTTTGACCAATTCTACTTGGTACGTGCACAGGGAACGGCAACCAGTTACTGGAAACAAGATTCACTAGTAGCTGTCATGAAACGATTAGATCAAGAATTAGTTGAGTTTCGAAAATAATAATTTGGGATAATAAGTAAAGATAATCTTTATCGCCTGAGAGACTGCCCAGGTAACAAAATTGGCAAAGAAATACTTAAATTTAGCAAAGCACTCGACAATTACTATAAAAAAGGATGATCGTGATTAGTAAAAATCATGCTCATCCTTTTTGTTATCTTATAGTGTATTTTTGACATCGTAAGGCTTTTGCCCCTTGCCTGGGTTCTTGACGGCATCTTTAGCATAGAAGATGGCGTATTCTTCATCACCAGGTCCTTTGGCAATAACAAGGTCGTCGCTGTGCCGTTCACGTTTGAAAATTTGCCCTTGCCGGACCGCCTCGTTGTAATCATGAATATTGGCGATGGAGTCACCAGGATTAAAGAAAATACGTGTTTCCATCCTATCTCTCCTTTCTCATGCACGACTTGGTATGTCCATTTTAGCACGATCGAGGATATGACCGCGAGCAACGTGCAGAAATTCATTTAACCAATAACCGTTTTTAAGCGGCAGGTTAGTATCGAGAGCATAGACGGTTAGTGTATAATCATGTATTTTATCTGGTGGCTGGGGACCCACGTAACCTTGTGCAATCTGTGGATTACCGTTAACAAGTGCACCAGCATTACTGTTGCGCCCTTGCACAAACCGATCAGCAAGCTGACGACTGGCACCGGCCAGAATATTTGTCAATGTTGCTGGAATGTTAGCAGCAAGCCAATGAATCCAGGTAAAGCCACAGACGGGAGTGGAATCAAAATCAATAAAGACGATGGCAAATGATTTAGTACCGGTCGGCACTTCTTTAATAGTGATAGGGAATGATTTGATGGGATAACCTGCCAGCATGGCCGCACTTGGTGCGTATTTGCCATACTCATCGGCAAGTAACCCATCCTTTAATGGAACAGAAATTTGCATATAATTTCCTCCTATGCTTTTTCAAGATAAAGCTGCCGCAGCTGCGTGAGTTCTTCCGGACTAATTTCTAAATAATCTGTTAAGTAACGTTGGATGCCGCCAAAGCGATGTTCAATGATATCAATGGCCGCAGCCAAGTAATCATGGTTAACCGAGGCAAGTTCCCGGCGATTCTTGATTAGTATGTCAGTGGCTGATGTCTGTGGTAATTGATTACGGAGATCCTGTAACCACTGTTCCCGAAAACTAGCTGTAACGGTATTGGTCAGTAGGTAGTCCTTAAAAATAGTTTCACGTGGAACACCAAGAGCACTAAGGATTAAGAAGGCAGCCATTCCGGTGCGATCCTTACCAGCGGTACAATGAAAAATCGCAGCACCAGTTTGGTTGTGAGCAAGGAGGTTAAACATCTGTTGGTAAGCCTGTTTAGCACTAGGGATGGTAGCCATTCGCCGATAAACCACCAACATGTGACGATAACCATTACCAGGCTTTTGCATTTGCTGAGCAATTTCTTCATCAGAATGGGAAGCATCGGTTTCGTCCTCAGCAAAAACTGGCAAGTGGTAATAGTGTGCACCAGTGGGCAGTAAGTCAGGAGCTTGGCGGACTTCGGCTGGTGCTCGTAGGTCAAGGTCCAAGCTCACCGGGATTTTAGCTAGTTTTTGACGGTCGGTAATATTAAGCGTGGCGAGTGAGCCAGTTCGGAGTAGGCGCCGCCATTTAATACGATGACCGTCGACTGTTTGATAACCACCAAGGTCACGAAAATTATGGCCGCTTTGAATATTGAGTAGTCGTTCTGGCATTGAAGTTCTCCTTTTATTTATTAAGATTAGTTAGCTTAATTTTAGCGCTTTTTGAAATAAGGTGACAACTTTTGCGCCAGCTGCTTTCCCGCATTGATTGAACCAGTCTGGTCGGGATGCAGCCCATCAGTATAGGAACGGCACCAACCCGCAGTAGTAATGACTGGAAGCTGGTAATGAGTACCGATTGCCGTGATTACTGACTTAAAATTCTGTGCAAAGGGTACCATCATCATTACCCGTGCGTTGGGAAAGGTAGCAATGACTTGCTTGATGAATTGCTTATAAGTCGTTGCAAATGTCGCCGTAGTGAAATGCCGGTCGTTAACACCTAAATTAACCACGACTACGCGAGGATTGTTTGGCTGCCACTTAGTTTGGCTATCGATGCGTGTTAGAAACTCTTTTGCCACGGGGACATTTCCGGTTGCGGGACGGAGAACGCCACCTGCCGAGTATGCAATTCGAACGCTATCAACGTTAAGCAGGTCAGCACAAGTAGCGGCAAAATTGCTTTCGGGGCGGTAATCTATAGCAGCGTGGCGACCATTAACCCAACAGCCAGCAGTGATGGAGTCACCGATAAAATCAATTGATGGGCGGGGACCAGCCGGGGTTAAACGTCCAGCCCGATCGAGAGTTACCCCTTTGATGGCAAATCCCTGGTTACCATACCAAACGTCATCAAGGTCAGTGTTACCAGCAGCCATGACTTCGATTATGTGAGGCTTTAACGTTAAGTGACAGTTGATCTTGCCTGGTTGGGCCGAAAAACGATGCCAGTGTCCCCGGTCAACCCGGATAGCATAAACTTGGCTAGGGCCGAGTGTTGAGTGCCGGTTGGCTACCGTCAAAGAAAAGGTGATGGTGTTGGTAACACGGCAGCGAAAGTAGCTGCCTAAATTAGTAGTATAAAGAACTTTTCCATCTACCCAATTCTTGATTGTCCACCGCCCGGTTTGCTTAGCGATTGGTAATAGGGCTTGTGGAGTTAGTACTTGCTGCATAATAATTTCTCCTTATTAACGTTACTATAGTTTAACATTTTTAATTATGGTACTAGCATTTGGAAACGCTTGCGAACTTTGTGGGATAAAAATGAAAGCGCTTATTGACAAACGGAGTAAATAAGACTAAATTAGATTTAGTAAAAGTTTACTACATTCTTTAACATGAGATATGGAGGTTATTGTGATGGATAAGCAACAATTTTTAGATGAATATAAAAAAGTCTTTAAGGAAAACGGCAAGGATGTCTTTTTCTCACCAGGTCGGATTAACGTGATTGGTGAACACACTGACTACAATGGTGGACACGTTTTCCCATGTGCTATTAGCATCGGGACGTATGGTGTTTATGGCCCTCGTGAAGACAGCACGGTTGCCATTTATTCTGCTAACTCTGCTAAAGAGGAAAACAGTAAGATCATTACCTTTGACATCAACGATGACCAACCATTGACCGCTAAGGACGAAAAGTGGGTTAACTACTTTAAGGGAATGTTAGTTTACTTAAAGCAACGGGGCTATAAGATTGACCATGGGTTTAATTTCTATATTCATGGTTACCTGCCATATGGTTCTGGCCTATCTTCATCTGCTTCAATTGAAATGCTGATGGGGAATGTATTGAAGGAAGAATTCAACCTTGATGTCGATGAGATTACCCTGGTTAAGTTGGGCCAAAAGACCGAAAATGACTTTGTGGGCTTAAATTCCGGGATCATGGACCAGTTTGCTGTTGGCATGGGTAAGAAAGACAACGCAATTTACCTGGATTGCAACACTTTAGACTACAAGTACTTGCCACTGGAACTCGGTGACTATGAAATCGTCATTATGAGTACTAACAAGACTCACTCTCTGGCTGGTTCTAAGTACAATGAGCGGGTTCAAGAATGTCAAGAAGCCGTTAAGCGCTTGAGCAAGAAGCTGAACATCACCAAGCTGGGTGAAATTGACCTAGATACATTTGACCAATACACTTACCTGATTAATGATGATACCTTGATTCGGCGGGCTCGTCACGCAATTAGTGAAAACGAGCGGACGAAGAAGGCCATCGATGCTATGCAAAAGGGTGATTTGGAAGAGCTTGGCCGCCTGATCAATGCTTCCCACGTTTCACTGAAGTATGACTACGAAGTAACTGGTAAAGAATTGGATACGTTAGCTGAAAACGCTTGGGAGCAACCTGGTTGTCTTGGCGCTCGAATGGTCGGCGGTGGTTTTGCCGGCTCCGCAATTGCGATCGTTAAGAAGTCTGCTGCTGACGAATTCAAGAAGAACATTGGCAAGATTTACCGCGACAAGATCGGTTATGATGCTAGTTTCTATGATGCTGATGTTGTTGATGGCCCCCACAAGCTGTAATTAAAGACTTAGTTGTTAATTAATTCATTGTAATGAGAGGAACGAGATCAATGAAGTTAATGGAAGAATATGCTGATAAAGTTATTGCCAGCGGTGCTTACGAACCATTGGACCGAATCTATTTATTAAACAAAATTCGGGGTTTTGTTGGTGACAAAGATGTTGAGGCAAAGACCGATCAGCCATTAGTTAGTCAACTGGTCGACCTGGCTGTTAAGCGCGGTAAGATTGAAGATAGTCAAACTGCTCGTGAAATCTTAAACGACCAGTTGTATGATTTGATGACGCCGCGGCCGTCCGTGGTTAATCATGAATTCTGGGAAAAGTATCAGCAATCGCCTGATACTGCTACGAACTGGTTTTATCACCTTTGTACCAGCAATGATTATGTTAAGGTAGCAGCGATTAAGAAGAACGTGGTTTTCGATAAACCAACTAAGTACGGTAACCTGGAAATTACTATTAACCTTTCTAAGCCAGAAAAGGATCCTAAGGCAATTGCTGCTGCGGCTCACGACACTAAGAAGAAATATCCTCAATGTGCTCTCTGTATGGAAAATGAGGGTTACAAGGGGCGTTTAGGCCAAGCCGCCCGGAGTAATCACCGAATTATTCGGCTGATGATTGGTGGCAAGAAGTGGGGCTTCCAGTACTCACCATATGCTTACTTTAATGAACACTGCATTTTCTTAGACAGCAAGCACGAACCAATGCATATCAACCGGCAAACCTTAATTAACCTGGTTGAGATTGAAAAACAGTTCCCAGCTTACTTTGTTGGTTCCAACGCTGACTTACCGATTGTCGGTGGTTCCATGCTGGCCCACGAGCACTATCAGGGTGGTCGTCATACCTTCCCAATGATGAAGGCGGCAATCAAAAAGCCATTGAGCTTCAAAGATTACCCGGACGTTGAAGCCGGAGTAGTTAACTGGCCGATGAGCGACATCCGTTTGACTAGTGCTAATACGGAACAATTGATTGATCTTGGTACCCACATTATCAATGTTTGGGATCATTACAGTGATGAAAGCCTTGACATTAAGGCCTTTGATGGAGATACGCGTCACCATACCGTTACGCCAATCATGCACCGGGATGGTAAGCAGTTTGTACTTGACCTAGTTTTGCGTGACAATAATACTAATGACAAGTACCCATTGGGCATCTTCCACCCACACGCAAAGTTTTGGCACATTAAGAAGGAAAATATTGGCCTGATTGAAGTAATGGGTCGGGCAATTTTGCCAGCACGGTTGAAGAGTGAATTGGCAGAAGTTAAGAAGTTCTGGCTCGGTCAGGATAACCAGATTGCTGATAGTCATTTGCCATGGGCTAAGGAGATCCAGGCCAAGACGACCATCACCAAGGATAATGTTGATGAGGTAATGGAACAGGAATTGGCTAACGTCTTTGCTAATGTACTAGAGAATGCTGGTGTCTTCAAGGATGATGCCGCAGGTCAAGCTGGCTGGGACCGGTTTATTGAAAAACTATAGTAAAATTTGGTAAAATAGTTGTAAATATTGCGGAAGGGGTCGAAGAAACAAGATGGCAGTTACGCTACGAGATATTGCAAATAAAGCGGGGGTTTCTATTGCTACCGTTTCACGAATCTTGAATAATGATACGACCCTTTCCGTAAATGAGAAAACGCGACAACGGGTCTTGGATACTGCAGAACGCTTTAACTACACCAAACATAAGCGGACGCAAAGCAACCGGGTGCAAAAAATAGCAGTTGTTCAGTGGTATTCACTGACCCAGGAGCTAGATGACCTTTATTACATGGCGATTCGGATGGAGATTGAGCGCTCTGCCCAACAAAAGGGATTGCAGACGGTGCCCATCTATCAAAATAATATGGAGGATATTCCCCAAGATGTGACGGGTATTATTGCAATTGGGAAATTTAGTAATTCCCAAGTTAAGAAGTTGCGCCTGGTGACTCCTAATATTGTTTTTGTTGATTATGATAGTCTGGCGGCTGGTTATGATTGCCTTGTCCCTGATTTTGAAAATGCGGTTCGATCGGTGATCTCCGAATTTCTTAACGAGGGGATTGAGGATATTGGCATGCTGGCTGGAACAGAAAAGACTACTGATAACGAAATTGTTCCTGATTTACGGCGGTTTTACTTTGAAAGTGACTTGCGCCAGCGAAACCTGTACCACCCCGAATTTATCTTTGCCGGCAACTACACCTCGATGTCCGGCTACCAGGTAATGAAACGGGCGATCGCTGATCTGGGTGACCGACTGCCTCACGGGATCTTTATTGCTAATGATCCGATGGCGGTTGGTGCTTTGAAGGCGGTTCAGGAAGCCAAAATTCAGATTCCTGAACGGTTATCGCTGATTAGCTTTAACGACACTGCATTGGTTAAATATGTTTACCCAAGTATGTCAGCTGTGCATGTTGCCACTGATGAAATGGCTCACGCAGCCGTAGACATGATGATTAAACGTTTGCAAAATCCAGATAATGACCCATGCAAGACGGTTGTCGGGACTCACCTGATTAAGCGTCAGACAACTAAGTAACTTAATGTAAAAGCCTCATCCACGTTAATTGTGGATGAGGCTTTTTTGTTTTGAATGAAAAATTATTTATTTGAATAAACCTTTTGGCCACCGATCCATGTTTCAGCAACCCTGACGGTAGGAAGTTCTTTGGGAGCAACAGTGAAAATGTCCTTGTTCAAAACTACAAAATCAGCGTCTTTACCGGCTTCCAGTGTCCCATTTTGAGTAAAGCCGCCAATCTTAGCTGCATCTCGAGTATAACCGAGAATTGCTTGGGGAACCGTGATTGCTTCTTCAGGGTTCACTGTATCGCCGTTGGCGGCTTTCCTAGTGACGGCAGCATAGATACTATAGAAAGGACTATCAGGCTCTGCCCATGGCGTACAAGGGGCGTCAGAGCTTAATCCTAGTAAGGCGGATGAATTACGCATTGTCTTGACGCGGTAGGCGGTCTTGAACTGAGCCGGAGAAAGGTAATTGCGGTAAGATTCATCCTCGGCAAAATAGAAAATTGGTTGGGTAACTAAAGCATAGTTCATCGGACTGGCATTGATTTGAGCAAACATATCATCTGTCATCAATGAAGCGTGTTCGATCCGAACAGATGGCATGCCCGTGAGCCAGGGATGTAAGTCCTTAGTAACGTTGATTACCCGTTGAACGGCGGCGTTTCCCATGGCATGGATGGCAATTTGTAATTTATTTTGTCGAGCAAAGGCGACCTCTTGCTTGAGCTTAGCTACTGAGGTCAAGCTGACCCCCATTTTCCCAGAAGGGTAGGGCTCCTTGTTAAAGGCCGTTTCACCGGAAATGCTGCCGTCCATGAAGACCTTAATGCCGGCAACCCGAAGTTGTTGGTCACCACTAGGCCTGAGTGGCTTATGGGAGTCGAGTTCATCGAAAACGTAGTAGATAGATACCTTGGGAGCGAACCCTGCTTTGACGGCGTCCTGGTAAAGTTTCAGCGAGGTGTAAGGCTTCATTCGCCCCATCATTTCACCAATCGCGACGAGACCATTAGCGAGGTAGTGGTGGGAACTATTGATCATGTTAGTTATGTCGGTCTGGTAACTTTGCGCTGACTTAGCCCGAATCAATAATTGGCTAGCTGCCACTTCCCGCATAAAACCGGTTGGGCGGCCGTCGGCGAAATGCTCAATCTTACCACCGACCGGATCAGGGGTACTTTTGTCAATCCCCGCTAATTCCAAAGCTTTAGAATTGCCAACGGAAGAGTGGCAATCTGACCGGTAGATAAAGATTGGCTGGTCGGTAGAAACAGCATCGAGGTCGTCACGGTTGGGGCTTCGGTGTTCGGCTAGCTTGGTTTCATCGAATCCCCAGCCTTCAATCCAGGTGTCCGGACCCTTACCATAACTCGGTGATTGTCGTAGGGCAGCCTGCATCTCTTTAATACTATTGACGTTTGGTGGGGTACAAGCAGTTCCGTGAAGGGCGTCGGCAATATATTTAGGATGGGTGTGGCAATCGATTAGACCAGGTAGGATGGTTTGACCATGCAAATCAACGACCCTGCCTTCTGGGGTGAGGTGGTTACCACTAGCCTTGATTTTGCCATTTTCAATAATCATGGAATCACCGAAACCATTTTCAGTAGTGCCAAGGAAAATTTTACCGTTAACGTAAGTAGTTACCATTATGACATAGCCTCATTTCTTTAGAGAATTAAGATTATATTTCTAAGAATAATTCTACCTTATTTCAGCTAAAAATAAACCGCTTTCACTTGTGCAAAATAAAAAGTGAATGCAGTATAAAATAATCTTTATCAGTGTTCGGCTTTTAACAACAAATTTTCAAAATTTGACGAAAATAATTTAAAAATGTGCTAAAGTAGAACAAGATTATCTGAGAGGTTGGGTGAAAAGTGAAACATTACCGTTTTAGTCGACTTAGTATGGGTTGGCAAATTATGATTGGTTTGGTTCTCGGAATTATCTGTGGGGTTCTGGCCTACCATCATCAGAATGCCATTGTAGCAATGCAAAGCCTAGGAACTATTTTTATTCGGTTGATTCAAATGATCGTTATGCCGATTGTGGTTTCTTGCCTGACGGTGGGGATTGCTAACATTGGTGATATTAAAAAGCTCGGACGAATTGGTGGTAAGACTTTGATTTATTTTGAAGTCTTAACGACCATTGCCTTAATTCTAGGGATTACGATGGCTAATCTGACTCACCCCGGTACCTTTATCAATATCCATGACCTGCACGCGACAAATATCTCGCAGTATATGGCAACTGCCAAGACCGCCGCACACAATAGTGGCTTTTGGCCATTGCTTCTATCGATTATTCCCACTAACATCTTTAAGTCAATGGCGGACGGCGATATGATGCCCGTGATTCTGTTTTCGGTTCTTTTTGGATTAGGAATTGCAGCGGTTGGTGAAAAGGCTAAGATCCTGATTGACGTTTTAAACGGGGTCGCCGAAGTAATGTTTAAGGTTACCAATTGGGTCATGAAATTTGCCCCAGTCGGTGTCTTCGGCTTGATCGGCATGACGGTGGCCGAGATGGGATTAAAGGCACTTTTGCCCCTCGGTTACTTTATCCTGATTGCCTATACGACAATGCTAATCTTTATCATCGTGATTTTAGGGATTACCGCCCATATTTTTCACTTGCGTTACTGGAAGACAATGCACGTGATCTTTGAAGAAATCGTACTGGCCTTTACGACTGCCAGTTCAGAAGTAACTTTACCGCGGTTAATACGCAAGACCCATTTGATGGGGGTCAATAAGGGAATTACTTCCTTCGTTATCCCCACTGGATATACTTTTAACCTTGATGGATCAGCAATTTACCAATCATTAGCCGCTATATTCTTGGCACAGGCTTATGGTTTGCACTTGACGCTAGTTCACCAGATTACACTGTTGGTTGTCCTGATGATCACCAGTAAAGGGATGGCCGGCGTACCTGGCGCATCCTTCGTGGTCCTACTAGCTTCGGTGTCTACAATTGGTGTACCGATGGCTGGATTGACCTTCATTGCTGGAATTGATCGTTTTGTCGATATGGGACGAACTGCGGTTAACGTGGTTGGTAACTCCATTGCTACCCTGGTAATCGGTGAGTCTGAGGGCGAGTTAGATCGCCAACAATATAATAAATATTTGGATACTTATGGTAAGCAGAAGTAAGTAAGAAAACTGGTTTAATCTTACTAGTGCTAAAAAAGCGGTTGGCAAGGATCCTCTTACCAACCGCTTTATTTTTTATTCTTCTTGGTGGGGAGCCTGTAGTTCAACTCCCCGGTGGTTAACACTTGTGCTAAAGACAATC
The DNA here is from genome assembly GCF_041859915.1 of Limosilactobacillus sp. Lineage (GTDB taxonomy): Bacteria > Bacillota > Bacilli > Lactobacillales > Lactobacillaceae > Limosilactobacillus. The sequence continues at coordinate 21,472 of NZ_JBFLGB010000011.1, read as the reverse complement.
TGGGTACTGGTCTTGCCGAATCGCTGTTGGATGGTGTTGATAAAATCATCCAAATTAGTAGTCGAGGGGAAAACCACTTCCATGATTTCTGAATAATCACCAGTGACACAGTTACATTCAATTACGTTGGGAATACTTTGAACATAAGGATAAAATTCTTGCTTTTGTCGTGGCTCTAACTGAACCTGGATGAAGGCCTTAACGTGAAAACCAATCTTTTCCATATCAATGCTAGAGTGATAACCAGTAATAATACCGGCACGTTCTAGCTTAGTGATTCGGGCAGCAATAGCTGGTGAAGAAATAAAACACTTCTTAGAAAGGTCTTTTAATGAGGCCCGGGCATTTTTTTGTAATAGGTTGATAATTTTACGATCGATTTTATCCATAAAGATTAGCCTCACTCGTAACAATGTTTAAAAATATTATAAAATACTAATTTTTTAATCATTGTTTAATATACTTTCAAATTGTAGGAGATTTTACAAGAAAAGTCAATCTTCAAAAAAGTAAACCGATTAGCTAACTAGAGTTACGTATACGATATAATTAATGTTACAATATATATAAAAGCTGTTTGAAGTGGAGGCTCAAATTTATGGATCAAGAATATCAGAATATTTTAGTACCCGTTGATGGTTCAAAGGAATCCGAATTAGCTTTACACCGTGCAATTTTTGTTGCTAAGCGGAATGGTGCACATATTGACATTTTAAACGTCATTGATACGCGGGCAATGGCTTATAATTTTGCTGGCATGTCTGACGGCAGTATCGCCTACCAATTAGTTGATAAGTCTAAGGACTACTTAGACGGCTTAATGAAGTCCGCTAAGGCAAAGGATGACTTTGATAACCTGGATATCCATATTCGGTTGGGGAACCCAAAGACAATCATTTCCTTTGACTTTATTCATGATCACCATAACGACATGATTATTATGGGAGCTTCAGGTCTGTCCAGAATGCAGCGAGCTGTTATGGGATCCGTTACTTCTTACGTTAAACGGAATGCTCCGGTAGATGTCTTAGTTGTTCGGACTGATGTAGACAAAGCCAAATAAATTTAACTAAGTTATAAATTAGGAGGTTGGGAATCAACTCAACCTCTTTACTGTTTTAAAGAACGCAGTAGCTGGCTGGCAGTTCAAAAACTGATTTATCAGTCTTTGACCAACCTAGCCCTCTTTGCGGAGGTGGGACTACGGACTAGACAAGCTAGTTCTGTCCCACTCTCTTTTTTGATGACAACACAAAAAGCGCACGGCAAGAGTTAATTTTCCTGTCGTGCGCTTAAATTGTTAGCAGTGACAATTATTTGTTTTCAAGGTCCTTCTTAGTAACCTTCAAAACATTGTCCTTTGAAGTGACCTTGTCGCCCGCCTTCATCAGCAGGTTAAAGTCGAATTCCTCACTGTTAGTGACGGTAACGATGACGGTATCATCGAGCCCGGCTTTCTTGATGGTTGGGTCCCAGAATTCCATTAATTCATCACCCTTGTCAACGTGTTGACCTTTGGTGAAGTAAGTAACGAAACCAGTACCGTGCAACTTAACAGTGTCGATTCCAATATGAATAAGCAGTGCAACACCGCTATCGGAAACTAAGCCAACCGCGTGTCGAGTGGAGAAGGTTGCCCGAACAGTTCCGCTAAATGGTGCATAAACTTTACCATCTGTCGGCTTCAAAGCAAATCCTTGCCCCATGCTACCATTGGCAAATGCTGAATCGCTAACGTCCTTGAGGTTAACTAAGGTACCAGCAACTGGTGCAGGGATTTCGGTAACACCTGGTTGCGGTGCTGGTTGAGCAGTGGCTTGAGTATCATCACTATCAGTATCACCAAGGTGTTTACCCCAGGTCTTTTCAAGTTGAGCCACGATTTTATCATGGGAACTTTCATCCAATTTAACTTTCAGAGCGAAGATAATGATACCAACAATAATTAAGGCAATTGGGATTAAGAACATGTAGATCTTAAAAACAGTAACGCCGTGAGCGGTAATAGTAGCCGCGGTAGCACCACCGGTCATACCGGCAGCCACAGTAGCCATTCCAACAACACCGTTAGCAACCGCACCACCGAACTTATCAAGCAATGGCCGTACGGATAAAGTCAGTGATTCATCACGGTGACCTAACTTCAATTGACCATATTCAACAGAGTCGGTAATAGTCATTAGAACAACCAGGAAGATAATTGGTTGTGGAATGAAGAATAATTCGGCACCGATCAAAACCATTACTAATGATTTACCGGCAAAGGCGAAGATAATAGCACCAAGGACTTCAAGCGAAGCGGCACCATAGAATAGCTTGTGACGACCAATCTTACCAGAGAAGAGTGGGAAGGCAAAGACAGAGATAACACCGACAACTGTGTTCAGACCACCTAAGATGGAGAAGGCCCGTGAGTTGCCTAAAATATAAGTAAAGTAGTATAGTTCAAAACTATTTAGTAAAGTCTGACCAGTAGTGAAGAACAGGTAAGACATCGCAATTGCAAGAAGCTGATCATTCTTAACCAGGATCTTCAAAATGTCCTTGAACTTAGTCTGTTCCTTGTTTTCACGAAGTAATGATTGTTGTTCGTGGGTAAACATTCCCACACCAATTGCGGTGATAGCGGAAATTGCAGCGACAATAGCAGCAAAAATAAACCAACCACGGTCATCACCAGTTCCACCATTTTGTTTGATGGAGAAGAACAGAACCATTGGCATGATCACGAAACCAATGATCTGGCCACCGATGGTTGAGCCAACCCGAGCGAAGGTAGCAATCTTATCACGTTCATGTGAATCAAATGACATTGCCGGAATCATTGACCAAAAGCCAACATCATTAAAGGAGTAGAACACGTCCATAATGATATAAATAATAGCAAATAGAACTAAATAAAGATATGGACTCGTGAGGTTCAGGCCACCCATTGGCGTAAACAGAACAGCTAATAGGATAGCGGAGATAACACCACCGCCAACAACCCATGGCTTAAACTTACCCCAGCGGGTGTGGGTCCGGTCAATTGCGTTTCCGATCATTGGATCAATAACTAATTCACCAATCCGCAAAATCAGAATAATCATTGTAACATAGCCGACCATGCGGTTATCAAAATGTTTGTTACCAGAATCAAATAGGTGACCGGTAACATACATCATAAAGTAGGTAGAAAGTAATGCAAAGAAAGCATCATGTCCGAATGCCCCTAGCGAATAGGCAATACGCGAGCGGACAACATGTTGCTCTTGCTTTGAATTATCCATATTGACTCCTCTTTTCTGCAACAACTTTGATATAACTTACAATTGATATGGTAAGCGTTTTCACTAAAGATGTCAATAATTTTTTAGTAAAGTTTTACGAAATTACAGGATAATTTTTGCCGTGTAATGGTGCACAAATTCTTTGATTGTTCTTTAAAAAGCTAATTATTGAGGGAAAAGATGATTGTTGGGCCTTCTTTAATCAGCTAACGGTAAAAAGAATAGTAAATTTTATAAAGAAAGTGGCCATCACCGTTTGATGATGGCCACTAGAATGAAGTGTTAAATTAATTATTTTATTGTTCCTTGTACCAAGTGTAGTGATAATTACCTGGCCGATCAACTCGTTCGTAAGTGTGAGCGCCAAAGTAATCACGTTGAGCTTGTAGTAAGTTAGCAGGAACCACGGCTGCCCGGTAAGAGTCGTAGTAAGAAATAGCAGCAGAAAGAGCCGGAACAGGGACACCGGCCTTAACGGCTAGGGCAACCACGTCTCGAATAGCTTGCTGATACTTCTTAGCAATGTCCTTGAAGTAATCATCAAGGAGAAGGTTCTTCAGGTCTGGGTTCTTATCAAAGGCATCGGTAATGTTTTGTAAGAATTGAGCTCGAATAATGCAACCGGCACGCCAAATCTGGGCTAATTCACCCATCTTCAGGTTCCAGTGATATCGTTCTGAGTCGATCCGCATTTGTTCGAAGCCCTGGGCATAGGACATTACCTTGCCGAAGTAGAGAGCTTGACGAATCTTTTCAATCATTGCTTGCTTATCCTTAATGGCTGGAGCGTCGGTAACTTCTGGCAAAACCTTGCTTGCGGCTACCCGTTCGTCTTTCATCATGGAAATGTAACGAGCATAAACGGCTTCAGTGATTACGGATTGTGGAGCACCACCTTCGAGGGCAGTTTCGGAGCTCCACTTACCAGTACCCTTATTGGCACCACGGTCTAGGATCATGTCAACGATTGGCTTGGACTTGTCGTCACCAATGTCATCCTTGCGTGTCAGAATGTCAGCGGTGATGTCAACCAAGTAAGATGACAGTTCACCCTTATTCCATTCGGCAAAGGTCTTGGCGATATCGTCAACTGGCATCTTCAAAACATTCCGCATGATGTTGTAACTTTCGTCAATTAACTCTTCATCACCATATTCGATCCCATTGTGAACCATCTTGACATAATGACCAGCACCATTAGGGCCAACGTAGGTAACACATGGCTTGCCATCTTCCTTAGCCTTAGCAGCAATTTGAGTCAGAATTGGTTCAACCAGGTCATAGGCCTCTTTTTGGCCACCAGGCATGAGTGCTGGACCGTGAAGGGCACCCAGTTCACCACCGGAAACACCCATACCAATGAAGTTAATGCCGGACTTGTCAAGCTTGGCGTTGCGGGCCATCGTATCGTGGAAGTTAGTATTTCCACCATCGATTAATACATCACCCTTGTCGAGTAGTGGTAAGAGTTCGTCAATAACTGCATCAGTTGGTTTACCGGCCTTGATCATCATTAAAATTCGTCGTGGCTTTTCCAGTGAGTCGACAAAATCTTTAATGGTGTAGCTTGGAATAAGCTTTTTATCGCCGTGTTCCTTCATCATTTCGTCCGTCCGGTTGCGGTGACGGTTATAAACACCGACGGTAAAACCGCGACTTTCAATATTCAGAGCCAGGTTTTTACCCATGACTGCTAAACCAACAACACCAATTTGTGCTTTTTGATCAGACATTAAATTCACGCTCCTCATAAAATTTGTGATTAAATTCACAGTTACTATTATAGCAAGCATTGAAAAGACTGCAAAGGAAAACACCTATAAATAGAAAAACTGGTAAGAAACTTAAGCTTCTTACCAGTTTTAAGATTATTTCTAAGTATTTGAAAATTAAAAAGTTTATTAGTGGTTAAGTCGGTAAACCCACTTACGACCATCACGAGCAAGCAATTCATCAGAAGCAGCTGGTCCCATGGAACCAGGAGTGTAATTAGGGAATTGTGGCTTTTCAATGTCCCAAAGCTTACGAATAACGTCAACAAACTTCCAAGCATAGGCAATTTCGGCCCATGATGCGAAGTTAGTGTGGTTACCTTCCAAAGCATCGTGGAAGAGTCGTTCGTATGGTTCTGGAGCTTCCTTCTTGTCAGAATCACTTTGCAGGTAACTTAGGTCGACCGGCTGAGTGACGAAGCCTTGGCCTGCCCGCTTAGCATTTAATTGCAGAGCAAAGCCAGACTTTGGTTCAACAAAGATCGTCAAAACGTTGGAGTTCAATGATTGGTCACTTTCGTTCCGTGGATCGGCGAAAATATCGATCAGTGGCTTCTTGAAGACCACATCAATTCGAGTGAACTTGTCGGCTAACTTCTTACCAGTCCGTACATAGAATGGCACACCAGACCAGCGATAGTTATCGAACAAAAGCTTGGCCGCCACGAAGGTTTCAGTTCCAGAGTTTGGATCAACCCCATCAGCGTCCCGGTAAGCTTCTGTACCATTACCGGCGTCGTATTGGCCCCGAACAAAGTTAGCAGCGGCTTCGGATGGAGTGTAGACCCGCAGAGAACGCAGAGCCTTAATCTTTTCTACCCGAACGTCAGAATCGGTAAAGGAAACTGGTTGTTCCATGGCTAATTGGGCAACAATCTGCATAATGTGGTTTTGAACCATGTCACGCAGGGCACCAGAATTGTCGTAATAACCAGCCCGCTCTTCAACCCCTAATTTTTCACTTAAGGTAACTTGGATGTTGTCAATATACCGGTTGTTCCAGAGTGATTCAATGATTGTGTTACCAAACCGCAAAGCTTGGATATTTTGAACCATTTCCTTACCCAAGTAGTGATCAATCCGGAAAATTTGGTTTTCATTAAAGGTCTTCGACAACTGATCATTTAACTTCTTGGCAGAATCAAAGTCTCGACCAAATGGCTTTTCAATGACTAGTCGGTTGAAGCCGTTATCACTTAACAGGTCTTGCTTCTTTAAGTTCATGGCAATGGTACCAAAGAATTGTGGTGCCATAGACATGTAGAAGAGACGATTACCATTAGTACCAAACTTCTTGTCCAGTTCAATGATCCGTTTCTTTAATGCAGCATAGTGTTCAGGCTTCGTAACGTCATGTGCCTTGTAGAAGAAATGCTTAGAGAAGGCTTCTGCTTCACCTGCATGAGTCTCCTTGACATCCTTGATGGAATCACGAACAACCTGTTGAAATTCTTCGTCGCTATATTCGTGACGTGAGGTTCCCAGCAATGCAAAGTGGTCAGCCAGATAGCCCTTTTGATAGAGTTTAAAGAGGGCGGTGTATAACTTCCGCTTAGCCAGGTCACCAGTTGCCCCGAATAACGTAATGACAGCTTTATTTTCTGTAGCCAAAAATGTTCACTCCTTCTGATATTTCAGAAATTCTATAACGCCACAATTATATACTTTTTATGATGGTTCTGCATTAAAAAAGGAACCGTTTTCTTTGATCAAAAGGAGAAATAAGAAATGGAATACCAGAGTCGAAAGGCGCTATGATCACACTTTGCTAACCGCTTGACAATCAGTGGTCTAAATCGAAAAATTATTCTTGATAATATATTATATTTTGAATATAATTTTATTAAGATAATATTCAAATTCTGGTATATTAGGAGTAATTCGATGAATTATACATTAATAGTAATAACGTTCATTGCAGTTAACCTAGATTTCTTTTTTATTTTATTATTTTTATTGGATCGTTACCCTACTCATGATGTCATCGTTGGTTATACAAGTGGAGTAATTCTTTTATTAACCATCAGCTGGTTAATTGGCAGAGCTTTAAATGACTTTTTGCCTGAATGGGTCTTGGGAGTACTTGGCGTTTTGCCAATTTATATGGCTATTCATGATAGCGATGAGTCAGCGCAAAGAAGTCAAGGCTATCACCCAATTGTTGCTACTTTTGTAACTTATTTGGCAGTTTGCTCTGGGTGTAATCTTTCAATTTTTTTACCAGTATTGATGGATCAACGTGGTTCAAGCTTTATTACTACTTTGATCTTGGTAGTACTGCTTACGATTTTAGCTGTTTTACTGGTTAAGTGGTTGGGAACTCGCTCGATAGTTAAGCAAGTGATGAGTAAGTATGGAGACCGATTAATGAAAGTTGTTTACATCGGTGTTGGCTTATATGTTTTTTATGATAGTGGGTTATTTAGTCACCTTCTAAACTTGATATAATAATTAAAAGGCAAAGGAGGATTTAACTATTGTTACCAGCCCATAATTTGCTTGATGAAGCGGCAGTAATTTATAAGGTATTGGGAAATAATACTCGGTTAATGATTCTGTATTATCTTCGCTATCAAGAGAAAGCAGTGGCTGTTTCTCAAATAGTAGATGATCTGGGATTGGCCCAACCAATTGTTTCTAAGCAATTAGGAATTTTGTATCGTTACCAACTAGTTTGTCGACATAAAAAAGGAACACGAGTTTTTTATGCCCTTGATGATCCACATATAGTGGAAATGACTGATGGTATGCTTAATCACGTCCGTCATGAAATCAACGATGAACCTCATCCCAACAAATAAGAAGTAAGACAGTAATCGATAAACGAATCCTATCTTACTTCTTATTTTGTTGATATTTAAATGTATTGGTGACGTTCAGCAAGCACTCCACAAACGGTAAAGAAGAAGGCCGCAATCATAATGACGATAAGGCTGGCAACCCAATTGTGGGTCTGTGCGTTAAGGTTACCGACAATGACCGGACCTAGGGCGGAGATCAGGTAGCCAATGGATTGAACCATTCCGGAAAGATTACGGGTGTCGGCAGCACTCTTGGTTTTGAGCCCAAACAGCGTCATTGCTAAAACAAAAGTAGTCGTAGTTCCGGCACCGAGTAATAAGGCAACGACACAGAAGTAGGCAAATGAACCGATGTGGAAGAACATCATCAATGTTCCTAGCATTGAGACGATCCCGGCAAAAAGCATGATCGGCTGGCGATTGTGCATCCTGGTAGCAATGACCGGAATCAGGAAGGCAAATGGAATTGAGAAGAGTTGAAGTAATCCCGCAATCAAACTAGCTTGGTTACTGGTTAACCCGGCATCCATGGCAATTGATGGTAACCAGGCAACGATACTGTAAAAGACAAAACATTGTCCACCAAAGAAGAGGAGTAGCCACCAAGCATCCATCTTTTTCCACATGTTAGTACCTGTGGTTGTTTGCTTGGCTGTTTGTTTAGTAACCCGTTCGTTGTATTTGAGATTGGGTAACCATACAATGGCCGTTATTAGAGCAATTGCACTGATGATTGTAACGGCTACTTGCCAACTGCTTTGGTGAGTAATTGGCGTGATTGCATAAGCACCAATGGCTGCAAACAGCGTCATCGCCGTATTGTACATTCCAGTAACACTACCGATCCTCGTGGGATATTTATCTGAGATGATGGCAGGCAAGAGGACGTTGATACAAGTAATGGCGATTCCTACCATAATGGTTCCGACCATTAAAGAAGTAAAGTTGAGGATCCGAAGATAGGAGCCGATAAACATTAATACCATCGCAATTTCCAGTGTTAATTCATTGCCAATTTGACGAGCAATTGAGGAGACAAGTGCTGAGAGAAGGCCGAAACAAAGCAGGGGAATGGTAGTTAGAATTCCCAGACTAGTTGGGGCCACGCTAAAAGTGTGGGCAATTTCTTTAATTACCGAGGGGATGGCTGTAATTGGCATGCGCATACAGACGCCGAGCAGGAGTAGCCCCAGAAGTAGGAAGGGGCTGTGTTTCTTTACTTTTTTCACAAGATCCATCCTTTCATATTTAAATTAAGTAAAACCTTAAACTAAGCCAAACAAGATTATTATAGCATAAAGCATTTTTAGTCGCGATTGAATAATGAAAGAAACAGCTTCCCAGTTAGTCAAAATTTGACGCCAATAAGTGAAAACCATATAATCAACGATGAAGAATGCTACGGAGGAAGATCATGACGACAAAAATATACCCGTACCTCACGTTTAAAAACGCCAAGAAGGCGATGAAATATTACGCCCAAGACTTTGGAGCGGAAATTACATTCCATCAGCCATTAAATGCTCAGCAGGCCGAAAATCTCGGAATGCCAACAGACAGTGAACATCTGCAGCAAACAACCTTACGTGGTGAGTTTACTATTGCTGGGCAAAAAATTATCTGTGCTGATGCAACGATGGGGACTCCTCAAACATCAAACCTGATCTCAATCATGCTGAACTTTGCTGATGATGTTGAAGCAGCACGGCAATTGTTCAATCGTCTAGCTAAGTCTGACAATCAGCGAGTAACGGTACCCTTTGGTGAATGGGTATTGAATAGTCAAATGGGACAAATTGTTGATAAATATGGAATTACCTGGCTAATTACGGCCGGAGTTAATACACAGAATTAGTAATGATATTTTGACCATTATCGTGATGCTAAAAAGGGTTGGTAAGGAAAATTTCTTACTAACCCTTTTTTTATCTATCTTTAATAGTGTTTGGAAATACTAATTTTTAGGCAATTAAGCATTAACCGCTGACCATCGTTTCTTGAGAATGTCATAGATACGTTCGGCATCCTGGTTGGTACCGCGTAATTCGTAATCGGCTAAGAATGGTGCAGCAAATTGCTTGGCATACTTACGGGCGGTTAGGCAGTATTGTTCATTAAAGTTACGGTTGCCGCTGCCGACTACCCCAATACACTTAGGAGCATTATTACCATCCGCAATATATTCCCCGAGAGCATTAGTCATGATTTCAGTAAAGCCAGAATCAATACCATTACCACCGGTTAAATAGGTTGGCACGAAAACAAAGAAGGGCTGCTTTTCCTTAGCCGGAATTGTCTGATCGCTGATCTCCTTGGCCTTAATGAGGGGGTTCTCTGGATTGAGAGCATGTTGCTGTTGTGCATACTTGGTTAGTAGTTTTAAAAAAGCACGAGTATTGCCTTCAATTGAAATATAAATGATATTGATTGGTGTCATTATGTATTCTTCCTTTTAGATGAACTATTGATTTGAAACAAGTTAATTATACAACACCTAAGATTACAGTTAGCAGATAACTGTTAGCCATAAATGATAAAAAATGGCCAAAAGTTCTTTGCTGATGAGCATAAAATGCTAAAATTAGAATTAGGAATGTGATATGAGGGGGGAGCAAAATTGAGCAGGATCGTGTTAAATGATTTAACTTTTGAGGCCAAATCGGGCGACCAACTTGAAAATGTTTCGATGGAATTAGCATCACCACAGATGATTGCAATCTGTAGTAATGATCAAGGAGCAACTACCGCGCTCGAGCAACTGGTTATAGGGAACGGCAAAATCCTGGATGGTAGTATTATGATTAATGATCAGAATGTTAAGGATCTGCGGCATCATCATGGTACTAATATTATTGCTAGCCTTGCAATGATTGAATTACGAGGTCACAAGGTTGAGAAGGTTATTAAACGCGCCCTGCGACGACAAGCAAACGCCTTATCGCTTAAAGCCACCTTGCAGATGGCCCAGTCACTAGATATTCATGCTGATGATCGTGTGGCCACGCTGACTGCTATTCAGCGTCAGGAATTGAAACTGATCATTCTTTTAGCGCTACGACGACCAATAGTAATGTTAGAAGATGGGTTAGATACCTTATCAGGTAAGGCCCGGTTGACAATGGGGCGCCTACTCCGGGATTATGTTCAAAAAACCAATTCGCTGGTGCTCTTTACAAGTAATGACGTTTCCACAATGATGCGCTTTGCTGACGTGATTTATTACTTTAGTGGTAGTCGCTTAACCTCTGTTCGTCCCCTGCGTGCTAGCGATGGGGTAGACTGTACGGTAACGGTGACTGGTACCGGTTTGCCAGTTGAATTAGCGGTCCGAATGGGCGCCCACCTATTGGAGGAAGCACCAAACGAAACGCGCTTCTTATATACGGGTAATATCCAAGCCCTACTACCCCTATTGGAAAAAAGTACGATTACGGATGTCAGAATCGAGGACGCCTCAGTTGAGGATGAATTAATGGCCTATTAATAATGGGGGAATAGAATGACAAGAGTAGTAATTGTTAGTCATCGTCGTGATCGATTGGCACGATTGTTGATGGAGAATGTGTATTCGGCGGTGGTATCCAGCAATTTTGACCTAGATTTAGAAAATGGTGATATTATTTGCTGGTTACCCTTGGTTAATGAACCGGTTGATGATGAAGTCCAAAAATTGGCGCAATTGGTTGATCGGTCATTATTTCCACCACGGAAGATTGTGATGCTTTCGATGGCGGGAACGGCCGATGACGCGGCACCGGAACAGTTGCAACGATGGTATGGTAGGAAGGCACAACAATTTGTGTGGGCACATCAGTACGCTATCAAGATGATTGATGAGTTGGAATTACCATACGTAATTGTACGGACACTACCGCTTACAAGAGGCACACAACCAGTTCAGATAGTTGATGAGGGCCAGAAGATGGATGGTCAGACGGTGACTGATGAACAGCTGGCCCGGGTGCTGCAAACGGCACTGACGACGACTCATTATGATAACCATTCAATTGGTGTGATGCCAAAGACGAAATGAGGGAAAAACATGGTGAAAGAATTAACTGATTACCAGCATTGGCAGCAAAATTTACGGCAGGTTCGTTTGCCGCGGTGGAAGGAGTTGCCGAGTTTAGGTCTCTATGTCGATCAGGTAGTGACGGTGGTTAATGAACAGTTAGCTTATTTTGATATTGAGCCATTAACGAAAGCCATGGTTAATAACTATGTCAAGAAAAAAGTTATTCAGGCACCCATTAAGAAAAAATATGCAGTTAACCAACTGGTAGACTTACTTCTAATTGGCTTCTTTAAGGTTAGTTTCAATATTGATGATATCCGAGCGGGAATTGCTCAAGTGACCGTTAGTACTTATCCTCAGCAAGCTTATGATCACTTTGTCGCCGTTTTGGAAGCTAAATTGACTGGCCAGTCAGCAGCCGCAAGCAACCAGTTTGATGCTAGTAGCCAAGAACTAGTAGGTTCAGCGATTGATGCGGTCTTGGCACACCTAAAAGCTGAGCATATTTTTGCCGAAATGCATCATCAGCAACGACCATTAAAAGTTGAAAAAGGCTAAATTAATGTCAGAGTGGTGATTGAATGAAGTGGTACCACTCTTTTTGTTAATTTCTAAATTTTGTTGCAATTGCAACAAAAAGTGGTAGCATAATGTGTGAGGAGATTTTTATCGATGATCGATATTTTAAGGGAAATTGGAATGATTGAACGAGCGTTAGACTCAATGTCTAATATTGAATTTAAACAGATCGGCTTGGCACGGGGACAATATCTCTATGTCGTGCGGATCTACGAACATCCCGGAATTATCTCTGAGCAATTATCGAATTTGATAAAGGTCGATCGCACCACTATTGCCCGTGCCGTTAAAAAGCTTGAAGAGAAGGGCTTTATTGAGCGGCGAAATGATCCACAGAATAAAAAGATTAAGCGTTTATATGTCACTCAAAAAGGAAAGGCAATCTATCCCTTTATTATTCGAGAGAATCGTCATTCCAATGCGGTGGCCTTGCGGGGCTTTAGTGATGCGGAAGCACAACAGGTCCATGATTACTTAGTGCGAATTCGTCATAACATTGATGGTGATTGGAACCTGGTGAAACATGGTGGCAAGCGTAAATATTAGGAGGCTTTAACGATGATGGATAAAACAGTAGTCGATCCAAGTTTTTGGGAACTCTTCCCGGATGGTCAGGTTAACATTATGTATGTCAGTGGCATTGATAATCACGGTACAGATAAGAACGTAGCAGAACGACAGCAGCTCTTGGATAAGGCAACCAAAGCGGGCCAGCAATTTTTAACTAACCCGACGTTCCGTTTGAACCCGGTGATTGACCAATGGCGAAAGGCTTACCAACAATTTAAGAAGAAGAAAGGAGTTCGTTCCTCCGTTGAAGCCTTATTAAAACGGGCTAGCAAGGGACACCGGTTTGAACCAATTGACCCCATGGTTGATGTCTACAATAGTGTTTCAATGACTTATGGGGTACCAGTGGGGATGGAAGACCGTGATAATATTCAAGGAGCAATGCACCTGGGTAAAGTCGACGGTGGTCAAGCCTTTCGTCCAGTCGGGGCTGAAGACGATGAGCCAACCCTACCTGGTGAAGTGTGCTGGTATGATGATGCAGGAGCGGTCTGCCGGTGCCTGAACTGGCGGGATGCTCAACGGACGATGTTGACTGACGATTCTAAAAATGTTGTGGCCGTTATAGAATCCGTTAATGCTGAACAGGCTAAACGTGCTAATGATGCCATGAATGAACTAGGCCGATTAATCAATCATTACTTTGGAATTGATGCTAATAAAATTAAGATCTTTCATTTGACTAAGGATGCCCCCGAAGCGGTGGTCCCGGATGAATTAAAATAAAATAAGGGGGAATCTGCAATGCGGCAAGATATCATTCATGATCAAGCAAAGATTTCTTGGATTTTGGATCAGTGTCAGATCCTTCACTTGGGACTGACCAATGACCGCGGGAGTTATGTGGTTCCAGTTCACTATGGCTACCAGGAAGGGCCTGACGGTCAATACACAATTTATGTTCACGGGACTAGTGATGGTGAAAAGGCCACTGCCCTTGACCGGGGACAATCGATTGGTTTTGAGACTGATCATGGTCATGAAAACTTGATTTATGCCCATGGCGATTTTAGTCCGTCTTTCATGAGTGTTATCGGTAATGGCATTCCGCGGCGTTTAAAAGAACCAACCGAAAAGCTGTTTGCTATTCGGACTTTAATCCACCACTACGTTAATGAACTACCGCTAGCACTATCACCAGCTGATATGGGGCCAGTTGCTGTCTGGGCAATTAAGGTCACTAGTATTACCGGTCGTGTTCACCATCCGACCCCAGAATGGTCAACGGCCTTGGGCTTGCCGGTTGAAAAACGTTATGGTAAGCATTATGAACATGGTGCGGTAGTAAAAGATGATTCGGCTAAGCTGGATTTAGACCCGACGTCAGAGACCGATGCTTCTACTAGTGCTTCGCAAAAAGATAATTGAGTAAATAAAATAAGTAAAGGGACTGAAAAGTATTGCTTTTCAGTCCCTTTACTTATTTATTTAGTTTTGGTGGTTTGTCGTCGTTGAACATCCTCGGCTACTAATTTGTAAATAGCTGCGAAAAGTGGGACGGTTAGCATCATCCCCAGGACACCTGAGATTCCACCACCAACGATAACGGCGGCGAAGACCCAGACGCTTGGTAAGCCAATGCTCTTGCCCACGACTAATGGGTAGGTAATTCGGTTGTCGAATTGTTGAAGAACAATGATGAAGATCAAAAAGATTAGTGATTTGAACGGCGAAACGGCGAAAATCAGGATTACTCCAATGCTGGCTCCCAAGATGGCCCCGATAATGGGGATTAAGGCCCCAAAGAAGGTGACCACCCCAATCATGGAGGCGTAGGGCATCCCCAGTATTTTCATGCCGATAAAACAGGCAATGCCAAGGATAGCAGCATCCTTACATTGGCCAACGATATAGTTGCTATAACTCTGGTCAAAAGTTTTAATAATGTGCATAAAAGGTTGTTTAATTTTCTTGAAATAGGTATCCATTAACCGGTAAAATTGCCGGGCTAATTTTTCCTTGTAGATTAATAGGTAAACGGAAAAGAAAATGGCGATTATCGCGGTCGTAGCTGTTGAAATAATTGACGTTGCGGTTGACATGATTTTCTTTATCGTCCCATTTACCCCATAACCGAGTAATTTACCGACCTTCTGCCAATCCAGGTGCTGTAAATCAATGTGTTGCCAGGTCGTCTTAAACAAACTATTCTGTTGAATGAAATGGACGAGCTTGCCTAGTGATTGGTTATGACCGGTAAAGAGCAACCGGATGCAGCTAGTTAACTCGGGAATGACCAACCGGATGACCAGGGTGATAATAATGATAATTGAACAGTAGGAAAGAACAATTCCAAACAATCGTTGGTAACGACGGGCCCATGGTTGAGAAAATAATTTTCGGTAGAGGCGTTCATATTGACGAAGAAGAAGGTTAACAAGATAGGCAATGACACACCCTACCAAGAGTGGGGTGGCGGCAGACATGATCGTTGTAATGAATTTTGCCACCGCGGGCCAATAATTAATCGCTAAAAAGAGGATAAACAGTGCCAAAATCAGGGAAAGGTGGTGTCGGCTGATGTGTAGTTTCATGGATTAACCTTTCTTGGATTGAAGCTGATGATAGACTTTTAACAAGTAATCATGACTAGCCAATTGTTCTCGACAATTGGTCTGGTTGTGCAGATTAATCTCATAAATACTGGTTGCTTGGGGATTGAGTAATGGGAGTACCCCCGCCCAATCGATTTTACCGGAGCCTAATTGTAGGCTATCGTGAGTTTGGCCCATCGAATCAACGAGGTGGTAATGAACCACCGCGGGTGCAAGGTGCTTGAGCGAACGTTGAAGCCCGGCATTGTCACCATGAAGTTCGATGAAACAATGGGAGGTATCAAAGGCAAGCCGGTAATGGTGAGTCAGAATTTCGTCTTCTTGGTCGGGGTGACCATAAGCAAAGACCGGAGCAATCGAATTTTCAAACATAATCTGTTGACCACCTTCATTAGCGAAGCGATCAAGCCGCTGGTAAACCGCTTGCCGTGCATCTTCTACAGTTGGATACAGATCAACCATGTGTTGGACTTCCGGCCCAGAATAGCCACCGTGGACGAGGATTTGGACATTTAGATCATGACCGAGGCGGATCAGTTGTTCAGTGGTTGTTTCAATGAAGCGGTAGAGATCAGGATAATCCTTTTCCGGTGCTACCACTTCGGAATGATAATCATGAAACTTCATTGGGTGGTGAAGAACAATGTGTTTGATACCTTTAGATTGAACGTATTGGACAGCATCGTAAAGGCGACGGTAACCATCTGGGGTAAAGTCACTGGCGGCAGTGAAAAATTCGTAAACAGATGGTTGATGCTGCAGGCGGTCATCAATCTGGATACGGGCACTGCTTCCTTTAAGACCAAGCATGGGTTGAAACATGTTTAAAATCTCCTTTATAAACTAACTACTTTTATCATAGCAGACTTTACTGGGGTCGGCCGGGAATCTCGTAATTTTAATCAGTGAGAATGTTTGAAAAAAGGACTAGGGAAAATAGTAATTTCACCTAGTCCTTCATTAATTTAATTATAAATTCTTGTCCATGATAAAAGTTAACTTAGATAGTTCTAGGCCATGCATAATTAGTTTAGCCATCAGGCCCTTGGTCCGCTTAGCCATTTCGGCGACCATTTGGTGGGTTTCCTTACTCAAATAAGCACTGGCTTGACCGACAGCCATTCCCTTGACTTGGGGAGCGGTCTGGTTAACCCAACGGTAGAAGTATTCCCGTGAATCCTTGAGGTAGTTAAGGTCGTCTTGGGCAAATTCGGCATGGTGGGATTCAACGATCATCGAAAGTGCTCGGTACATCCAGTAGGCGCTCTTAAGGTCCATGTTAAGCTTCTTAGGAGTCTCCCGGTAAGAAACATCAATGTCATCGGCATTACCAAAGAATGGAACGTACGGGGTGAAGGTAGGAATCCCGAAGCTCATCCACATAATCGTAGAAGCAGCTTCTGGCAGGTCATTTCGAACTTGCAGGACATGTGAATTCTGGGTCCGGTTAAGTGAGATTGGTCGGAAGAGATGACGTTGCTCTTCGGTACCTTCATGACCTAGCGGATCATATGGGGTGCCCTGGTAGTGGCTACTGAGAACCTTTTGGACGTCCGCTAAGGTGAGCCGTCGATTGGACCGCATGATAAATGGTAGGTCAAAATCCATTGGGTCCTGATTAACACCTGGGTTTAACACCTTGTGGCCATACCATTGCCGAGGTGTATTGTAATGTTGGTCGAAGACATCGGCCGTTCCGAAGATATGACGGAAGTTCCAACCATGTTTATCAGGATTAAGGTGGTTCTTTTCAACAAACTCTTGAATGCCTGCGGACCACATGAAATTGTCGGGATCATCGAAGTCAACCTGCTGAATGGCAACCCGGTTTCCGGTAACTGCGTAAGCATCATCGGGGATCCGTTCAGCAACCCAGTGGTGACCAGTAACAATTTCCATATACCAGACATCATCTTTGTCAACGAAGATAACCCCATTACCCTCGGCAGAACCATACTGCTTAATTAATTGACCAAGGTAAGCTACTCCGGCCTTGGCACTGTCAATGAAGGGAAGGGTAGTGGCAACAATCAGGTCTTCATTGATCCCACTGGTTGTGTTCAGGGGGTCACAGGCCAGAACCCGTTCGTTGGCATACACACTTTCGGTGGCAGACATTCCGACATTTTTTTCATTAAAGCCACTCTCGTCAAAAACCCCTTCTGTTTCATAGTTGACGTTT
Organism: Limosilactobacillus sp.; assembly: GCF_041859915.1. Taxonomy (GTDB): domain Bacteria; phylum Bacillota; class Bacilli; order Lactobacillales; family Lactobacillaceae; genus Limosilactobacillus. The sequence goes on along the minus strand of NZ_JBFLGB010000011.1, from coordinate 3,729 downwards.
GGCGTTCCCTGGTAGCGGTAACCATCAGCTGGTCGGTCAACCACGCATTTATTGAGGTAGGCTTTTACCTGGTTGGGATGGTTGTGGTAAGCCGGATAGGTGACGAACCGTTGGGGCGTTAATGGGCCAAAGGTATCGTCATTACGAGCGGCCATGGTAGAACCATCAATGGTGGCGTCCTTGCCAACCAGGACGGTGGTACAGGCAGATAGGTTTTTCTTCATTTAGTTCAAGACCTTTCTTAAGTTTCTAATGTAACACTTTTTATTTTATAACCGCGCTTAATAGTGGGTCAATCGTCATTATTTTTGTTCCAGGTCAGCAAATTTAGCATGAACTAATTTGGCCAGCGCTTCGGCGTTAACTTTAATTGATCGACCAATTTTACCAGAGGAAACGTAGATCTCACCCTGTTTTTTCGCCACATTGTCGATGAAGATCGGGTAATGGTGCTTTTCATAAATACCAACAGGGGTATTAGCACCATGCACGTAACCGGTCGTCTTAACCAATTTCTTCAATGGGACCATTTCAACCTTTTTATTGCCAGAAACCTTAGCGAGTTTTTTCTCATCAAGGTGGTTGTCAATGGGGACGACTCCTACTAAGGGCCCAGTGGTATGGCCAGAGAGAACGAGGGTCTTGTAGATATGGTGCTCATCAATACCGGTATGATCGACGGACATGGTTCGAACATCACCATCCTGGTGGGTTGGGAATACTACCTGTTGGTAAGCAATCTTATTTTTATCGAGGATCTGTTCAACTTGAGTTTTCTTTAACTTGCTTTTTTTATTCTTTTTACTCATTATTATGTGTCCTTTCTTTATAAATTCTGGGGCGGACCAATTTTTACTGATAAGGTACCAATTTTTAACAAGTCTGTTATACTAGAAGACGAAAGTTAATTGTAAAACTAAATTGGCCCGAGGAGTTAATGACATGGCAGACTTAGTATATCGCTCCGTAATGCACGATATAAAACAGAAAATCCTAAAAAAACAATATCCGGGAATGCGGCTGCCAGATGAGCGAACCCTCAGTGAAAATTATGGGGTTAGCCGCAGCTCGATTAAACGGGCCCTGGGTGTTTTAGCGCAGCAGGGGATTATCTTTAAAAAGCGTGGCTCGGGGACTTTTATCAATCCCCTTTATTTGAAGAACCAGTCACTTTTTCACTATGAAGGCAATAACTTAGGAGTAACGGATAGTTTTCAACTCGACGGCAAGAAGCAGAGTATTAAGTTACTGGATTACCAAGTTATTCCTGCGAGTGCGGATATTCGGGAGGAACTCTTCCTTAATGATAACGAATTTGTGTACCAAATCAAACGGTTGCGGTTAATTGATAAGCAACCGTTCATGATTGAGACCGGTTTTATTCCTATTAAGATTGTTCCGACGTTGTCACCGGCAATTGTTGATAGCTCAATTTTCAATTATCTAGAGAAAAATAAAGGGAAGCGGGTAACTAAGTCGTTCATGACAATCAGTGTAGCGCCTTCTAATCAACAGGATCGATCATTATTAAAATTAGGTTCAACTGAGCCGGTTGGCATCATGGGTGGGGTCTTTTTCCTTGATGATGGGACACCCTTTGAAGTTTCTAATATGCGGATTCATTATCGTTACATGAAATACAGTACCTTTGTTAATTTGAATCGGAAATGATTAAGTGTTCTGCTCTTAGATTAATTGAATAGAGACAAAAAGAGAGTGGGGCAGAACTAGCTTGTCCAGTTCATAGTTCCACCTCCGCAAAGATGGCTAGGTTGGTCAAAAACTGATTTATCAGTTTTTGAACTACCAGCCAGCTACTGCGCTATAACATTTTCATCTTTAAAACAGTAGAAAGGTTGAGTTAATTCTCAGCCCCTTTTGCTTTTTAAAATTTTAACCATTGATAAGGTGACGGTGAACGCCTAAGAGATCCTTGAACCGAGCCCAAAGTAAGTGGAAAGTAAAGGCCGATAGGAAGGCTAAGGCAATGGTCAGGAAGGCTAATAGCGGGAAAAGGATCATCAATGGTAAGTGCCAACTTGCCATTAATTTCCAGCACCAATAGAGCCAGAAAACATGTGAAAGGTAAGCTCGGTGAGCATAGAGGGCAATCCAATGCACCATCGGCAACCACTGGTTACGAAACTTTTGAAGATAGAGTGCTAAGGTAGCAATCAAACTAATGGTAGCGAGATTATAAAATGTCATTGATGGTAAGTAATATGGGGCGTTAGTCAACTTAACCGGGAGGCCGTAATTAAAGAAGTTAAGAGTGACGTAGTAGAAGAGGACCAGCCAAATGTTAACCTGGGTAAGCCAGTGCTGGCGAAGCAGTCGTGTTAACAAGGGATAACATTGCCAAAGAATTGTTCCACCAACCGCAAAAATAACAAAGCTAGGAAAAATTCGATCGTACATATACCAGCTAGTCGCTTTAGGCCCATGAAAAACCTGACTGACATAGATGAGGCGCCAGGCCAATTCAAAGAGTAGGGCCCCGACCCCGGCGATTAATGCTCGTTGCCACCGTCCGTTGATCCACCGCGCTAGGGCCCAGAAGAAGGGCATGAGAATAATAAACTGAAGCATCATTACGTTGTACCAAAGGTGGGGTGCCGCGTTACCGTTGATGAATTGCCAACAAAAACTGCTTAAATTATTGTAATGGCCGTGTTGCTGAAGCTGGGGCAGTACTAAAAGATAGATGCTTGTCCAGATGATTGAAGGGACGAAAAGAACGTGCCACCGGTTTTTCATGAAATGGGGATAGTCTTTTAGACGAGCATTAGGGTGAGTCCGGATACTAGAAAAAAGAATTCCAAAGATAAAAGCTGAGGCACTGAATTTAACGACTTCATAAAGTCCGCCTAGGAAAAATTGTTGACCAACGGCGGGATGGTCAGCCATTAAGAACGAGAGCACCGATTGGGTCATCACCGTGGTGACCGCAAACATCTTTTCAAAGTCACCAATATCGGCCTGACTTGCTGAACCGAGTTGTTGCAAAAATTGACACTTCCCTTATTTTAATTGAATAAAAATTCTTCAAAGATTTATTATAACGTTTTTTAGGCATAGCGAATTAGTGTTTGCTTGCTAGACAGTTGAACGAAAAACGCAGATAAAAAATAATAAAGTTGAAGTTTAGGCCTAATAATTGGACCGTATCAATTTTCAAAAAGGTTGACTTTAAATAAAAAGCGTTTATTATAAAAGATGTAAATTGAATGATTTACGTTAGTTGTTTGAAGCAAACGAACGTATTTATTTATTCAGAAGGAGTGTTTATTAGAATGGCAGTAGATTACGATTCCAAGCAATACTTGGAAAGCGTTGACGCTTACTGGCGTGCAGCAAACTACCTTTCAGCTGGTACGTTGTTCTTAATGAGCGACCCACTGTTACGGCGGCCACTGAAGGCTTCTGACGTTAAGCCAAAGCCAATTGGTCACTGGGGTACAATTGTTCCACAGAACTTTATTTATGCTCACCTGAACCGGGTAATTAAGAAGTACAACCTGAACATGTTCTACATCGAAGGTTCCGGTCACGGTGGCCAGGTTATGATGAACAACTCATACCTGGACGGCTCATACACCGAAATTTATCCTCAATTTACTCAGGATGAAAACGGGATGGCTAAACTGTTCAAGCACTTTATAACTGCCTTTTTGGGCTATGACCCTTATGCAAGAAGCGGCTGGAATTCCGGCAATTCTAGAAATGGTG
>NZ_JBFLGB010000010.1:0-36483 GCF_041859915.1 Limosilactobacillus sp. | reverse complement strand
TTGCCCAAAAGAGGGGCGAGGGTCGTATTGCGATCGTTTGAGATGCCATAATGATCGCCGTAGAGCATCACGAGCGAATTCTTTTCCAGGCCGGATGTTTTGAGATAGTTGAAGAACTCACGCAGCGAAGCGTCGAGGTAGTGGGCCGTGCGGAAATAACCGTTGATGTAAGGGTCGCTGGTACCAGCGTCCGGAAAATCAGTATCTGTATCACTAATATAGAAGGGATAATGGTTTGAGGTGGTGATGATCTTCGCGTAAAACGGTTGCTGCAAGTGCTCCATGTACTTCGTCGACTCGGCAAACATCAATTTGTCCTTGATGCCGTAATCGGTATTGGTGTTGTTGTCATGCGAATAGAAATCGCCATCAAAAAAGTAGTTGTAGCCCAGGTTCTTATAAACGTTGTTGCGATTCCAAAAACTGGCAACGTTACCGTGAAAGACGGCACTGGTATAGCCGGCCCGCTGATTAAGAATTGCTGGGGCACCTTGAAAGGTGTTGTCAGAGCCAAGGGTAGCAAAAAGGGAACCCTGAGGTAGGCCAAAGGTTGATGTTTCTAGCATATTCTCGGCATCGGATGTCTTCCCTTGGCCAACCTGGTGAAAGAAATTATCAAAGGCATATGTCTCGTGGCTATGGTAAAGCGAGTTAAGGAAAGGCGTAACTTCTTGCCCATTGATTTTTTTATCAATGAGGAATTGTTGAAAGCTTTCCAAATGGATAACGATCACGTTGCGCCCCTTGGCAATTCCATACATTTGGGGATTAGCTTTGGCGTAATGGTGGTCGGTGAATTTTTTAACTTTATTCAATTCCGACTTGGTGGCACTTTGCCGCATATCGTTGATGTGTTGGGATTTAACGAGGTCGTAACCAGTAAAAGCATCGATCCCCAAATATTTAACAATATAAGTACGGTCGAAGGTTCGCCCTAGTAGTTGGGGACGATCCATTTCGCCAAAGGCAAGGTTAACCCCAAAGAGGACTAGCGATAGTGAAGTAAAAGCAAAGGCAAGGCGACTACCAATTGCCCGGGGATCAAAGTGAATCCTTCGAAAGAGCATTAACAACAGGATGATAACAATATCAAGCCAGTAGAAAACATCATGGAAATTCGTTAGGGCTAATGAACTTCCACTTAGGCCCTGGTTAACTTTGGAATAACCGGTCATGGTAGCAATTGTCATAAAGTCGGTAAATTCCCGATAATAGATAACGTTTAGATAGAGTAGGAGGGTGTTGGCAATATCCAGTCCCATGATAACGGGATAAAAGAAGCGCGCCCGCTTGAAGTAGAAAGCCAGACTATAAATAAAAGCCGTGGTTGCTAGGGGGTTGAAGAATAAAATTAGGTATTGGAAGATTCCCTCAGCCCCTAATTTAAAATCGGTAAAGTAAGCAAACAGGGTCTTAAACCAAAAAAGGACAACTAGGAGGATGAAAAAACCAATCCTAGTATCCACAAATTTGCTTAATTTTTTCATTAGGAATGTTCCTCGCAATCAAAATGTTTGTTTTTAACCTGCTATACAGAAAATAGCAAATCAAAAGTATTTTATCACAGATTAACGAGAAACATTATTTTTCAATTAATCATTGTGAAAATTTAATTCTTTTCCAAAACGATTACTGGAATTGCGAGTTAATCATAATGAAAAAGATGTTTTAATTGACGATTGATCGGAATTCAGATTCTCGCTTAAAAAATATCTTTAAAGGAAGCCAGCATGATCTTATTATGGCGATAGAGAATTCGCAATTTTTCTGTCTTCAGTAGGCTTTACCGTTAATGGCTATAATCCTGGTTGGGCCCATTTGTGCCCTTTAATGTCATTTCAATTTCTTCTATGCTGATTAGTCTACGGACAAGATGTGAATAATTTGTGATAGGCGGAACAAAGTTGGTTAAAATTTAACAATGAAAGCGGTACAATAGGAGTAAATAACTAAGTGGAGGGATGAAGATGACAAAGTTAAACTTGTACCTGGTGCGACACGGTCAGACCTATTTTAATATTTACAATAAACTACAAGGATGGAGCAATTCCCCGTTGACAAAGAAGGGAGAGCAGAATGCCCAGGATGTCGGTAAACGGTTGAAGAATATTCATTTTGATGCTGCTTTTTGTAGTGACACAACACGGGCAATAGACACTATTCAGACGGTTCTCGACCTTAATGCGGCTAACTCGGTTAAGCAGCCGGTCACTTCACCATATTTTCGGGAAGAATTCTATGGATCCTATGAAGGCACAAACATGGACTTAGCTTGGTATAATGCCGGTGCACCCCATGGACTGAAAAACTTTCATGATATCGTTACTAAATACTCAATTGGTCAAGCAAAGGACTGGTTAAAAGATGCCGACCCGTTTCATGATGCTGAAAATAACCAGGAATACTGGACGCGGTTAGATAAGGGCTTGAACTTAATCCGGCATGCTGGTTTAGCGGATAATGCTAACGTGTTATGGGTTAGCCATGGCAATACTTTGCTTAGCCTAGTAGAGCGTTTTGGTGGCGGTAAGTATGATGTTACGGTTCGGCCCAAGAATGGTAGCTTGACCACCGCAACGCTGACTGATAACGATTTGCAGATCAAAGAGTATGATAAGTGAATTGCGGCCTATTAGGTAAGCCTGATTTTCCAGATTTAATTCGCTGCTATATCCTTATGAATAAAAAGGCTTCCAGAGTTCAGACTAGAAGAGCTCTGGAGGCCTTTTTGTAAACTGTGACATTCGTTTTAATTAAAACGATCTAACCATTATTTTGTTTGGCCAGCTTTTTGGGCCCATTTTAGGCCGACGCCGGTAAAACCACTTAAGATGGAAAAGACCGGTGAGAAAAGACTAAAGAAAACAAATGGCAGGAAGTGCAAAACTGGTACACCCAGAGTTGAGGCGGCAAAGGATCCGGCAACCCCCCATGGGATTAAGTAGTTGATAACACTGCCACCATCTTCCAGGACTCGGCTAAGGGCCAGTGAATCTAATCCCATCCGTTGAAAGGCGGGTTTGAAGGCCTTGCCGGGTAGAATTACGGAGAGGTATTGTTCACCAACGAAGAGGTTAATGCCAATCCCGGCTAGAATCGTGGTAGTAACCAACGGGCCTGGCTTGCGTAGACGCTTAACCAGAGGTCGCATGGCAGACTGAACCACGTGGAACTGCATCAGAATTCCGCCAAGGGAGAGGGTAACGATGATCAAAGAAACGGTTCCCATCATGCTAGTGATGCCGCCCCGGGACAGGAGGGCATTAACCCCCGTATCCGCAGTATGGGCAACGAAACCGTTTGAAATCAAATTGGTTAGAGATTTCAATGATTCATGAGGCTTTTGACAAAAGATCATGATTACCGTGACGATAATGTTGATGAAAAGTGTCGGGATTGCCGGAATATGACGCCAAGCACAAACAAACATTAAGATAATCGGTAGGATTGCCCACCAGCTAACGATAAAGTGGCTTTGCAATATGGTGGTGGTGTGAGCAATCTTAGCGGCACTCACTTGTCCACTGACGTTACCCAAAATCCAAAAGAGAATGAAGGAAACAATGAAAGAAGGAATCGTTGACCACATCATATTTTTGATATGGGCAAAGAGGTCACTGCCGGCAATGGCTGAAGCCAGGTTAGTGGAATCGGATAGCGGTGACATCTTATCACCAAAAACGGCTCCAGAGATGATGGCTCCGGCCACTAGGGCAGGATTAGCATTCATTGCGACTCCCATGCCAAAAAGTGCGATCCCAATGGTGGAAATGGTGGTGAAACCACTGCCGATTGATAATCCAACTAATGAACAGACAAGAAAAGTAGATGGGACAAAGAAGCGACTGCTGATTAACTTGAAGCCGACCACCATGATGGATGGGATGATGCCGGCCTGGATCCAAACGGCAATCAAGGCCCCAATCAAGATAAAAATAAAGATAGGAATGATCGCGGTACTGATGCCGTCCCGAATTCCTTGGTGGACATCGTTCCAGGAAGCGCCCCGGAATTTAGCCCAGAAGATCAGTAAAGCAATCGTGAAAAGCACTGGAATCTGTGGGGAAAGGCCAAAGTGGATGACGGCCGTTCCTAGGATGATTAACATGATAATTAAAATGGTGATGGATTCACCAAAACTAACTTTTTTCATAAAACTCGACTCCTTTGTTGTAATTAGTAACCGACTACTGACCACAGCAATAACGAATCTTTCCACCACAAGCTGGCATAGGCAAATACTCCTTTCAATCCGACGAATTGTCAAACCAAGTGCAACGGTTTCTCAAAAAATACCTCATATGGGGTTTCATAATTTAACACTTTTCGAGGACGGCGGTTCAGCTGATGTTGGCAGAAACTGACGTCCTTATCTGTATAATCATCAATATTAGTCATTTTAGGAAAGTATTCCCTAATTAGGCCATTGGTATTTTCATTGGTTCCTCTTTCCTCTGGTGAATATGGATCTGGCCAATAGATAGCTACTCCTAAACGTTCTCGAATATCATTCAAGCCAAGAAATTCACGCCCATGATCTGGAGTCAATGAATGGACAAATTCTTTAGGAATAGACCCTAAGAGATCAATTAAGCCCTGATTGACATCAGTTGTTTCTTTGTGATTGATCTTTTTGATCAATACTAATCGACTAAGACGATCAACGACTGTTAAAAGAACGGAGTGTCCTGTTTTCCCCATTACAGTATCTATTTCCCAATCACCAATGCGCTGACGCTCATTGATGAATTTAGGACGCTCATGAATTGAAATATAATCTGTTTGGGCTTCCCGATGCCTCCTGGTATTTTTAGGATGACGGGTGTGATGCTTATGCCTTAAATGTCGTTTAATTCCGGTGTCACCATGAGATGAATACTGTTCACCTAAATTATGCTTGTAAATATGACGATAGATGGTGTTATAACTAACACACCACCGATGTTCTTTCGCAAAGCGCGCAGCGATTTGTTCAGGAGACCAATGTAAATCTAAAATATAATGAACAATTTTACGACGTAATTGTGGATGATTATCTAGCAATAATGGTTTATGACAATTACGACGTTTTACGTGATAGTCATTTTCAGAAGTGTTAGCAGAGTATTTACCAGAACAACGCTTTAATTCACGAGAAATAGTACTTGGACTACGCTTCATGTGTAAGGCAATTGCACGAATAGTTAATCCTTTAGCCTTTAAACACATAAGCATTTCACGTTCTTTTATAGTAAGATGTATATAGCTCATAACGGGTTACCTCGAATAGTTTGATTTGGTCGTTAAACATATTCTACCCGCTATGGGTTTATTTTTTAAAATCTGTTGCACTTAGATTGTAAATACTCACCAAATAAAAAAGTCCCGTTGAAACCAATCAACGGGACGATTATTAAACCGCGGTACCACCCAATTACGTACAAGATTTAGCACGCACCTCATATCAGGTGATAACGGCACTGACTCTGGCCGAACAATATGAATATTCTCGCGATAATTCACTAACCTTGCCTGACCGGTTCGCACTTAACCACCGGTTCTCTGACCCCTAACAAGGCAGCTACTGAAACGATAATTGCTGAAAACATCATAGCGTGTCAAAATGAGAAAGTCAACACTATTATTAAAAAAACATGAGAATTTTAGTTAGGTTGACGTGTCCATTGATGATTGAAAAGAAGGTTTAATAGAACAGCGGTAACGCTAGTAACAACAATCCCGTTTCCTAAAATAATCTGGACTTCGGTCGGCATGTACTGGAAAATATGTGGGTACATGGTAACCCCTAGTCCTAATCCAATCGAAACGGAGGCGGTTAATAGGTTAGCATTATTAGTAAAGTCCACCTTGTGAAGGATCTGCACTCCCTGAACGCCGACCATTCCAAACATGACAATCATGGCACCACCTAAGACGGGGGTTGGAATAACCGTTGCTAAGGCGCCAACTTTTGGTAACAGGCCTAGGATTAAAAGCAGGAAGGCAGCATAGTAAACAGGACGGCGACTGCGCACTCCTGACATTTTGAGTACTCCAACGTTTTCGGAGAAGGTTGAATACGGGAAAGTATTAAAGAGACCACCAAGGACAGCGGCAATTCCTTCGGCCCGGTAGCCTCGTTTTAAGTCTTGAGAGGTTAACTGACGGCCGGTGATGTCACTGAGGGCGAAGAAGACCCCGGTTGATTCAATCATTGTTGTCAAAGAGACCAACATCATGGTGACCATGGCACTGACATTAAAATGCGGCACTCCGAAAAAGAACAGTTGCGGAGCGTGGAACCAGGCTGCTTCACCGACTGGCTTGAGAGAAACAAAGCCCATTGCCCCGGCAATAAAAGAAGCTAGCAAGATTCCGAGCAGGATAGCAATTGATTTCATGAAACCCTTAGCAAAGGCATTAAAGAGTAGAATGATAACGATTGTTAAGAAACCAATCAGTAGGTTAGAAGGATTACCGAAGGTGTGGGCCGTAGCAGAGCCACCACCGAGGTCTTGGAAACCGACCGGAACCAGGGTGAAACCAATAATGGTGATTAGTGAACCGGTAACGACGGGTGGAAAGAATTTTCGCAATTTGGCAAAGATTCCGGCAATCAAAAAGACGAAGATTCCGGCGGCGATAATGGCACCATACATATAGGTAATTCCCAACTTACCCCCGATTGATTCCAAGGGGGCGACGGCCTGAACGGCACAACCGAGGACTACTGGTAGACCAATCCCAGTTAATGGGGTCCGCTTGAGCTGAAGCAGGGTTGCCACCCCGCACATAAAAATATCGATTGAAACCAAGTAGGTCATCTGCAGGGTAGAAAAATGGAGATACTGCCCGATCAATAGAGGTACTAACACGTCCCCAGAGTACATGGCTAATAAGTGCTGAAAGCCGAGTATAAAGTTTTTCCAATGGTCCGCCAAGTCAAAATGACGTGAATGAGTGGTTATGGTTATAGGTTGTTTCACAAATCTTCCTCCCAAATTATTAATTTGATCAACAGCCAAATAAAAAGCTCTCTTTGCTGGAAAAAGCAAAAAGAGCTTTCGTTCAATTCGCTTATAGTCCAAAGTTTACGGCTTTGGGTAGGAACTGCCGTCCGTATTACGACATTATATAGGCTATTGATTAATGTGAAGTAGCTTCATCCTAACATGAAAGATCAGTCAGGACAAGCTAAATTTAGTGATTCGTTCGTTTTCTTCCTAATCATTATATGCAGAAAAACCTATTGTTCGTTTTCAGTAATTAATCCAGTGGTAATAAAATGAGAAAAAGTGGTATGATGATTAAAAAGTGATTAATTTGGATAATTGCATGGAAAGGATGAACGTGATATGCAAAGAAAGATGAGTAGTTGTACGGCCATGCTGGTCGGCAAGGATGCAACCATTGATGGCTCGACAATTATTGCTCGGGATGAAGATGCTGAAGATGGGGTCAATCCAAAGACGTTCAAGGTTTTCCCAGCTAAGGATTATAGTGGGGAACACTATGTTTCTAAGTACAACGGTCTAACCGTGGATTTGCAGGGACAAGGGTGTCGATTTACCGCAACGCCTAATGGGGTTCCTGACATTGGTCGATGGGATGAACAAGGAATTAATGAACATAACGTGGCCATGAGTTCGACCGAAACCGAAATGACTAATGCACGGGTGTTGGGACACGATCCATTAGTTAAAAATGGTGTAAATGAAGACTCAATGCTCTACTTAGTCCTGCCATTTGTTAAGACCGCCCGTGAAGGAGTTCAACGGTTAGGCCACCTGATTGAAAAGTATGGAACCGGTGAAACGAACGGGATTGCCTTCAGTGACCATAATGAAGTATGGTACCTGGAAACTGCTGGCGGTCACCAATGGGTTGCTCAACGAATTCCTGACGATGCCTATGCAATTGCTCCTAACATTATGTGCATTGAAGAAATTAACTTTAACGATCCCGATAATTATATGTATGCAAGTGGGATTCAGGATTTTGTAACTCAAAATCACCTTAATCCTAATCCTGGAACCTTTAACTTCCGGAACATCTTTGGCACTCAGGACGAAGCCGATGCCTACTACAACACGCCCCGTTCCTGGTATGGTCAAAAATTATTTACCCCATCCTTAAAACAAGAACCAACAAGTCAAAATATTCCGTTCATCCAACATGCTGAAAAGAAGATTGCCGTAGAAGATGTGGAAAAGTTCTTATCTTCTCATTACAATGGCACGCCATATGACCCGATGGGGACCTTTGCTTCCGGGACACCAGAAGAACAGCGTAAGTTCCGTTCAATTGCCTTGGATCGTAACCAGAGCTCTTGCATCTTGCAAATTCGGAATGATGTGCCAGCAGAATACGCCGCAATTCAATGGATCGATTTTGGCTTTTATTGCTACAGTCCCTATGTACCATTCTTTACGAATATCAATGATACGCCGGCTAATTACCAGGTTGCCACTAATGATGCTGACCCAGCTAAGAGTGCTTACTGGATGCACAAGCTATTAGAGGTGGTTGTTGAGCCGCGTTACCATGAATTTATTAACGAGGTAAACGATTACCGAGACCAATGCCAGAGTTACGGTGTGAGCCGGGTTGCTGCGATTACCGCTGCTTCTAAGGGTAAAACTGGTCAAGGCCTGATTGATTACCTGACTGCAGAGAATAAGAAGTCTGCTGCCCACGTTACCGCCGCTACTCATCAATTACTGAGTAGCTTAATTCACCAGGCACTGTTGAATTCGAAGTTCCAGTTTGAACGTGGCGATAATCTGTAATCAGTAATTAGTAATAAAAAATGGAACGCAGCGTCATAGCAATGGCGCTGCGTTTTTCGATTGGTGTTAGAATAGTTTTGCAATTTCTTGTAAGAGGTAGTGATTTTGAGCAAATTCAAAAAACACGTTACTCGTGAAATGCAACAATGGGAATCCAACCAGGCGGCCGAATTGACTAAAATTCGGGCTGCCCAGCGTCACCTGGTTTATAACGTGGTGGCCTACTTTAGCATTTCCGTAATTGAATATTGGCTAGCGGCCATTAGCCAATCGCAAACTCTTCGTGCCGACGCCTTCAATAATCTGTCGGGGATCATTTCAACGGTTCTGTTGATGATGGGTCTCCACATCGCCCAGGATATTCATGATGATGATATTGCGGGAGTAAAATTACCAGATAGTAAGTACCAGCGACGATTGGGCGGTGACCAGCGAATCCAATTTGTTCGTTGGCGCTACGAAACTGTCTTTTCGCTAGTTACGGCCGTGGTGATGATCGCCATCGCCCTTGGAGTCATCATCAATGGCATTAAAGCGCTGCTTAATCCGGCCAGTCGGGTAGTTCCTGACCCGGTTGCCTTGATTGGGGCTGGGATTGCCTCAGTTATTATGCTAGTGGTTTGGTTTATGAACCGCCGCACTGGTCATCAGTTATCCAATGCTGCCCTATTAGCCTCTGCTCAGGATAGCCTTAGTGATGCTTTTACCAGTATTGGTACAATGGTAGCGATTGCTGGAGCTCTGCTTTTGCACTTATCCTGGCTAGATGGGGCTACCAGTATTATTGTTGGCTTCTTTATTCTCTATTCGGGCCTCAAAATTTTCTTTGAAACTAGCTTAAATTTGGCTGATTATTTTGACCCCAAGGCGGAGCAACAATATTACCATGCTATTCAGCATGTCAAGCACGTTCATAAGGTGGTCGAACTCAAAGCTCATTACAACGGTAATGTTGTTTCATTAGATGCTACCTTAATTGTGAACGGGAAAATGACGGTTTTAGAGAGCTATCAACTATCAGAAGAAATTGAGCGATTAATGCGCAAAAAGTTTGGTATTATCGATGTTGATATTTCCTTCATGCCGGATCCACATTCTTTCTCGGATAAGGATGTAAAAGGACATTTTTAGAATCGTTATAAAGGGACTAGTGAGAAGGATCCTTCTCACTAGTCCCTTTTTGAAAATGATTAAATAATTCCGCTTGGTTTAATTATTTCCACCATTTGCGGGTGATGATAAAGATAAGTGAAACAACCATTAGGATCAGGGTAATAATCAGGGTAATTACCCAAGAATATGACATATTAGCTAGTGGTAATTTAACATTCTCACCATAAAAACCAGAAACGATGGTCGGAATTGAAAGCACGATTGAGTAAATAGTAAGATACTTCATTGTCTGGTTAAGGTCACTATCGATAACTTTGCTATAGGCATTGGAAACCCGTTCGGAAACATCAGAGGTCATTTGTGCCATCTCTAGCCCCTGCTGAGCTTCCACGATAACGTCGTCGAGATCATTATTTTGTCGGGTTGACATTTTATCGGTAAAACGACGTTTAAATTCTTCGAGCAGGGAAACGTTGCCCTTAAGTGAGGTTAGAATATAAACTAAGCCGGTTTCAATTTCCATAAACTCATTGATAGCCTTACGACCGGTTCGGCGTTGCATATTGCGTTGAATTTGCTGACGTTGTGCGTCGACTCGTCGTAACGGTCCAAAATAGTTGGTGGATAATCGGTAAAGAATGGGGAAGACCAAGTTGAACTTATCAGTGATTGGGCCACGACGCTTGAGGGCTCGTAATTGGTTGGCAATAATTCCGTTGACAAAGTTGGTCTTAGCATTGGTGAAGGTGATGATATTATTAGTTGTTAACATGATCCCAATTGGAGCGGTCTGTGGAGCTGTCACCGCATGGGTAGGTACATAGACATCGAAGATTAACAGGGTGACGCCAGCGTCAGGGTCAATTTCAACCCGGGCTTTTTCATAAGGGTCAATTGCGTAGTCGAGTAATTCTTTAGTTACTTCATATTTTTGAATTAGAGCAGCCCGTTCACGGGGAAGGGGTTCGAAAACGCTGATCCATTTGCTCCGGTCGTTGATTGCTTCGGCACTTAACATTGGCTTCATCCCCCTTATTAATAAAAGTGTACATGTACTATTCAACTCTTTTTGACTAAAAAAGTAAAGTTACTGTTCGAGTGGGAAAAGATAAAATAGTAGCGTATTTCCCAGGGAATAATTAAAATAGATGCAGTTAAATTTGACAAGGAAGGAGTAGTTAAGAAAATGTGTACCAGCATTTACCAAGTCACCTTAGATCATACTCATTTGCTGGCACGGACAATGGATTGGCCTGTTCTAGCGGTTTCACCACTTTTTGTTCCCCGGCATTTTAAATGGGCGACGGCTTTTGATCACCGCGTGTACGAGAATAAGTATGCTCTGGTTGGTGGTGGTAGTCTCGGTGCTACTCGAATTGACGTTTCTGATGGGGTCAACGAGTGGGGACTGATGGCTCAGAAACTGACCTTTGATAATGGTGCTCATTACCAGGATGCGCGACGTAGTGATAAAGTTCAATTAGCTGCATACGAATTCATCTTCTGGGTACTCGGCAATTTTCGCTCGGTCCAAGACTTGGTTGACCACTTAGGTGAAGTGGAATTGATGAGTGAAAAGAATAGTGATACCAAGTACGGTAAACCGGAATTACATTTTGCCTTAGCAGACCGAACTGGCCGGATTGTAGTAGTCGAGCCCAGTCAAACGCCATTAAGGGTGATCGAGAATCCTCTGGGAGTAGTTACTAATAGTCCTGATTTTGACCGTCAGTTAGCTCAGATGGAACGTTATGTTAACTTTACTCCAGCTTTTAAGGCGGGGAAGGTACCATTAAATACGCCCCGGGTAACGACTGGGCACTTATCTGGTAAAACTAATCCACCTGGTTACTATTCTCCTGGCGCCCGTTTTATTCGCGCCGCCTATCTCAAAGAACGTGCCGACGTGCCGACCGATGAAGTCACGGGGTTAACAAGTGAATGGCACCTGCTCGATAGTGTCACTGTGCCACAAAATAGTCGTCATCAACGAACTTATTCCGTTTACCGAGCCGTGACGGTGGCCGAAAGCCGAAGTTACTATTTTCAGTCCTATCACCGGGGCGATATCACTAAATTACAGTTGACCGATGATATGCTTGATTGGACCCAACCTAAGGCCTATCACGTACCGGATCGCTTAACCGTTCGGGAGGTAAAATAGTGGCTAGTGTTCGGTGGCAATTAAATGAAAAATTAACTACTGACCAACCGGTAATTTCACTGCGCCATTTGCTCCATTACCAATGGCTATTGCCGAATCGCTTGATTCACTACCTTCGCCTTCGACACCATGTCTTAGTTAATGGTCATTACCAGTCGGTGAATGTTGATGTTCACCCGGGTGACCAGGTGGGACTTTTCTTTAATGGGGATGAATTTCGCACACCGGGAGCTAATCAATATGTGCCTACTCGTCACCCCCGACTACTAGTTCTGTACGAAAATCGTGACCTTTTAGTTATCAATAAACCACGGGGCCAGAAGAGTCATCCTAACCAAGCTGGGGAAACCGGAACGGTCATGAATGATGTTGCTGGTTACTTAGCGGGGACCGGGGATGGTGCCTACATGGTGCACCGCCTTGATCGGCAAACCAGTGGGGCATTGATTGTTGCTAAGAATCCAGTGGTAGTGCCGGTACTAGATCGGTTAATTGCTGAAGGGCAAATCCATCGGGAGTACCTAGCAGTAGTGGAAGGACGACTGAATGGTCATGGTGAATGGAACTGGCCACTTGGTCGTAATCCTCATGATCACCGGTGGCGGGCAGTAAATGGCCTGGATGCTCAGCCAGCCCGAACTTACTACAAGAGTGTGGCCAGCAATGCCAATCGTTCTTTGGTTCACCTGCGTTTAGGAACGGGTCGAACCCACCAATTACGTGTCCACCTTGCTTATAGTGGTCACCCGATTGTTGGTGATCCAATTTATAACCCCACTTCACCTGAAAAAATGCTTCTTCATGGGGTGACCCAACAATTAGTCTTGCCTTTTTCTTTTAAGAAAATTAAAATTACTGCTTCTCTTCCCTCATATTTTCAACGATATCTGGTAAAATATGGGTTGAGTTAGGTAGATAAAAATTAAATGAAGGGGGACACTAATTGTCACTTTTAGAAGAGTTATATGGACCTTTTTTTGATCTACGTAACTGGGAAAACGTCATCACTTCGGGTCAGGATTGGCTGATCATTTTTTCATTGGTGATGATTGAATGTCTGTTGTCGGTCGATAATGCTGTCGTACTGGCGGCACAAACGAGGGTACTACCGACACTAAAGGAGCAAGAAGAATCATTATTTTATGGAATTTGGGGTTCCTACTTGTTTCGGTTCTTGATTATTGGTTTAGGAACTTACCTGATTAATTTTTGGGAAATTAAGGTAATTGGTGCTGCTTACCTTATCTATCTAGTATATCGATTCTTTAAAAATAAATTTTTTGGTCATGCTCAAACGCGTCAAGTACGCAACAGGGCAGCTGGCTTGACCGGTCGGAAGCGATTCTGGTCGGTGGTTGCACAAATTGAATTGATGGACATTATTTTTTCTGTCGACTCTGTCCTGGCTTCGCTTGCAATTTCTTCTAATCCGGTAATCGTCCTGATTGGTGGAATGATTGGAATTGCTTGCATGCGGGGGGTAGCTGAAGTGATTATGCGATTGATGCGTAGGATTCCAGAATTGGAGCCAATGGCCTACTTCTTGATTTTTATTATTGCAATCAAACTTTTCTTGACAATTCCAGCGATTGATATTGAAATTCCGTCAAGTATTTTTGGTATTTTTATTTTGCTGGTTTTCGTTTTGACAATCGTTGTCCATCTCGTCCGTCGTAAAACAAAGTAAAGGGTGAATATTAATTTATGGCAATCGAAGCAAAAGCAGAAAATTTTGACCAAGTAACGACTGGTCCATTAACGGTTGTTGACTTCTGGGCACCTTGGTGTGGTCCCTGTAAGATGATGGAGCCAATCATGGATAAGTTAGAACAACGTTATCGGGGGCAAATTAAATTTGTAAAGTTTAACGTTGATGGTCACCAGGAAATCGCACAACGTTACCAGGTAATGAGTATTCCTAGCTTGGTGCTTTTTCGTGATGGTCAAGCGAAAGAAAAAGTGACCGGTTTTTATCCGGAAGTCAAGTTGGCACACTATTTTGATCGGAAATTAGCCGAAAATAAATAAGTACTAGAATGATGCTCATGGGGTACTCAAATAGCCCATGAGTGTTTTTATTTTGAATATTATGCTTAATCTGTTGTTTTAAAAGACAAAAGCTCATTTTTAACGACCTTCTTTGGTAAACAAAGGAGTACAATGAAATCGTAGTTGTAATCGCTTTCACAAACTAGCCTAAGGAGGCTGCTTATTATGAGTAATCGCGATGTTGCTAATGTTTTATGGTTTGATGAACTTCACCGCCAAGATGTTAACTTGGTCGGTGGGAAGTCTTCTTCACTGGGTGAGATGACTTCATCGATGAATGTGCCGGTACCTTACGGCTTTGCTACAACGGCGCATGCTTACCGTTACTTTATGGATGCAACGGGGTTAAACAAGAAAGTAAATGCTTTGCTTGATCAATTGAAGGATTACGAAGATTCTGACGAGTTGCATGCTACCTGTACCAAGATTCGTGACTTGATCACTAGTGCGCAGATGCCAGAAGACCTGGCTGCTGACATTAAGCAAGCCTATGCTGAACTTGCTAAGCGGATGGGACAGGATGATCCGTTCGTAGCTATTCGTTCTTCAGCAACGGCTGAGGACCTGCCGAACGCTTCCTTTGCCGGACAGCAGGAATCTTACTTAAATATTCATGGTGCCGATGACGTTGTTAACCGGGTTCAACAATGTTACGCTTCACTCTTTACGGATCGGGCAACTTATTATCGTCACAAACAACACTTCCCATATGAAAAGGTCGCTCTGTCAGCTGCCGTTCAAATGATGGTCTTCTCAAAGGCTTCCGGAATCATGTTCTCTGTTGATGTTACCAATGGTGATGATACCAAGATTGTGATCGATACCATTTATGGCCTTGGTGAATACATTGTTTTAGGGAAGGTTACCCCAGACCACTTTGTTGTTGATAAGCAATCAATGAAGATCGTTGAAAAGAACATCACTACTAAGCCAGTTGAACTGGTACGGTTACCAGAAGGCGGCACGAAAGAACAACCAGTGCCTGCCGAATTGGCTGATAAACCAGTACTAACTGATGATCAGGTGCTTGAATTAGCCGGTTATGTCAAGCAGATCGAACAACACTATGGCTGCTACATGGATATGGAGTTTGCCTTAGATGCCAACACTAATAAGCTTTGGCTTGTTCAGGCTCGTCCAGAAACAGTTTGGTCTCGGCGTAATAAGGAAAAGCAGAATAAATCAACGGAGGATGATAACGTGGTTGCCGAAAATGATGCTAAGGTTGCAGTTCGTGGATTACCAGCTAGTCCCGGCGTAGCAAGCGGTGTTGTGCACGTTATTGATAGCCCAAAGGACATCGACGAATTTAAGAGTGGTGAAGTCCTGGTTACCCTAATGACCTCACCAGACTGGGTTCCTGCAATGAAGAAGGCTGCTGGTATTATTACTAACAATGGTGGGATGACCTGCCACGCAGCCATTGTTTCCCGGGAAATGGAAATCCCATGTATCGTTGGTACTAAGAGTCGGGGCAAAGCCGCTACCGATGTTTTCCATAACGGTGATGTGGTAACAATTGATGCCAAAAACGGTGTGGTTTATGAAGGTAAGGTTGAATCATTGTTGAAGAAACCAACTACCAACACAGCTACGGCTAGTGGTCAAGTGGTAGCTGCCGAGACATTCCCACCGACTGCTACTCGAGTTATGATGAACCTTGGTGACCCGGAGTTGGCAGATAAATATTCTAGCTTACCAGCTGATGGGATCGGCCTGATGCGGGAAGAATTCCTGTGGACTACTTATATTCACGAACACCCACTTTACCTGATTGAACAAGGACATCCTGAAAAGGTTGTTAATATGCTGGCTGATGGGGTAAGCAAGGTTGCTCGGGCAATGGCACCACGACCAGTAATCCTGCGGTTATCCGACTTTAAGTCCAGCGAATATCGTAAGTTAAAGGGTGGCGAAAAGTATGAGCCACACGAACCAGCTGATCTGCTTGGCTGGCGGGGTGCTTCTCGTTACTATGACCCGAAGTATGTTGAAGCCTTTAAACTGGAATTAGCCGCTGTTAAGAAGGTTCGTGATGAATTTGGCCTTAAGAACTTAAACGTTATGATTCCATTTGTTCGGACTGTTGATGAAGCTCGAAAGGTTACAACGATCATGCGTGAACAAGGGCTAGTTCGGGGTGCTGACTTTAAGGTTTACATGATGGCCGAAATCCCATCCAACATTATCTTGGCTGATCAATTCAACCAGTTTGTTGATGGTTACTCAATCGGTTCTAATGACTTGGCAATGCTAATTCTAGGTTGTGACCGGAACAATGATACGGTAGCTCACCTCTTCGATGAACGGAACTTGGCTGTTAAACGGGCTATCCGTCACCTGATTAAGGCGGCTCACAAGGATGGTCGAACCGTTTCCATTTGTGGACAAGCACCATCTGAATACCCAGAATTTACTAACTTTCTGATCCAGAGTGGCATTGACTATGTTTCTGTTAACCCTGACATGGTTAAGGCAACGAAGCGGAATGTCGCCCACTTTGAGCAACGGATTTTACTCGATAAGGCAACTGGTCGGGGATTACAAGATCCAACGGATTATGAATGGTAAATGAAACATTGACTAAAAAAGGGGAGTGCAGCGACACTCCCTTTTTTGTATGCTTTGTAGTTAATAAATTTATACAAAATTATGCCATAAGTGCACCGCTGATAGCATGATTTAACGAAAATACTTCAACGGATTATAATGAAATTAATGATGAAAAAAAGGGGACGGTGTAATGACTGATAAGGACTTATTGCAAATTATGCAAGCAGATGATGTTGAAGTTGACCCGGAGGAAGATGGTGAAACCGTATATGATTTTAAGATTAATCAGCACCCCTTCGGCCATCTCGATAAGTATGGCAACTTGTATTTAGATAATTATGACGAAGTAATTTCACGACCATTGAGCATGGGTAAACAATGGATCAGTCACTGGGTTGCCTGGGCTGCCCGTGGTTTCCGGATGAATTTACGGCGCTTAGGCAAGTGGCAATCAGCATAAAAAACGAACAATAACTAACGGGTATGCAGTTTGTGTTGGCTGCATACCCGTTTAAAGTTAATTTTCAAAATATTGGTAGAGCTTTTTAACGGTCAGTTGTTGTTTTTCTTTGCCACTGAAGTCTGCTTTAATTTGTCCATTTTTGAGTACAAGCAAACGATTGCCATAAGTCAAGGCGTCCTCGAGGTGGTGGGTAATCATGAGGGCCGTTAAATGATCTTGAGTGATTCGTTCATTAGTGGCGTGAAGTAAGTTGCGACTAGTGTGGGGATCTAAGGCGGCGGTGTGTTCGTCTAGGAGCAAAATATCTGGACGCTTGAGGGTAGCCATTAGGAAGCTAAGTGCTTGTCGTTGACCACCGGAAAGAGCACCGGTGGCTGTGTTCATTCGGTCTTCTAGACCATTGTTCATCGTGGCAGCTAATTGTGTAAACCGGGCCATGTTTTGTTTGAGCTTACGCAGGACCAAGTGCCGGTGTTCACCGCGCTTAGTGGCAAGTAGCATGTTTTCCGCTACCGTCATTCGTGGGGCGGTACCTAACTTAGGATCCTGAAAAACTCGCGAAAGGAAAGTGGTTCGATCTTCTTCGCTGGACCTGGTAATGTCTTGGCCATTATGGAGAATTTGGCCATTGTCAGCTCGCAAATTGCCCCCGATCACGTTAAAGAGGGTTGATTTTCCGGCACCGTTAGTACCAACGATGGTGATAAAGTCGCCATCGTTGATTTTCAAGTTGATTCCCTTCAGAATCATCGTTTCATTACTAGTGCCTTTGTTTACGATAGTTTGTACATTTTTAAGTTCTAAAAGAGGCTGATTACTCATGTGGCCGCACTCCCTTCAGAATTGGTTTGCGAATATTGAGGTGCTTTTCGAATTGTGGAACCATCATACAGATTGCTAAGACAACGGAAGAAATAAGGTTGAGGTCGTTGGCGGAGAATCCCAGTTGAAGAACCGCTAATAGGATGATTCGGTAAATAATACTGCCAAGGGTAACGGCTACTAGTCGTTGGTTGAGTGTTAATTCGCCGAAAGCTACTTCGCCGATAATGATAGAAGCCAGGGCGATGACAATGGTCCCAATTCCCATGTTGACATCTGCATAGCCATTATTCTGAGCGATTAGTGCTCCACAAAGGCCCACCATACCGTTAGAAACCATTAATCCAACGATCACCATCTTATCGGTATGAATACCGAGTGACTTGGCCATTGTTGGATTATCACCAGTGGCAATAAATGCCTGACCATAGTCAGTTGCGAGGAAGAGGACCATTAAGGTTGTAATGATGGCAATGACGATCAACCCCAAGACTACACTGTCAAAATATTGAGGCAAGTTACGCAATGCTCCATTAAAGAGAGTGGGTTTACCAAGTAAAGAAATGTTGGACTTGCCCATGATGCGGAGATTAACCGAATAGATAGCGGTCATCGTCAAGATTCCGGCAAGAAGACTTGGAATCTTACCCTTGGTATAAAGCAAACCGGTGATCAGTCCAGCAACCATTCCGGTAATGATGGCCAGGAAGGTCGCCATTAAAGGACTAGCTCCATTGGTGATGGCGGTGACTGCGGTGGCTGCTCCTAGTGGGAAGGTCCCTTCAACGGTCATATCACAAAAGTCGAGAATTCTAAAGGTCAGATAGAGGCCGAGACCAAGGAGAGCCCAGAGTAGTCCTTGACCGATTGAGGAAACGATGAGATTCATTTATAAATCACTCCTTCATGTTGTGCTTCCTGTTCAAAATGATGTGGCACTTTTAGTCCTAACTTATGAGCTTGTTTCAAGTTGAGGACGGGTTCACCGTGATGAACAAACTCGATTGGCATGTTGCCAGGCTTCTTTCCTTTAAGAACAGCGACGGTCATCTTGGCACCCCGGATACCAAGATCATATTGGTTGACACTGTAGGTAGCGACGCCTCCTTGTTTGACCATTGTACCCGCTGCCGGAAAGACCGGCTTTTTAGCAGCGTTAGCGTTCTTAACGAGGGTTTGCATTGCTCCAGCAATCGTGTTATCGGTTGGAACAATTACGGCGTCAACTTGACTGAGCATTTGTTCAGAAACCTGGTTAAGGTCGTTGCTGTTAGCAATCGAGTAAGCTTTGAGGCTAATGCCCTGTTGCTTACACTCACGAACAATTTGATGGTAACCGGCGACAGCTGAAGCATCACTAGAAGTATAAATAACGCCTAGTGTTTTGAGGTGGGGCATGAATTGTTTAATAAGGCCGAGCTGTTCTTTGATTGGTGCCTGGTCAGAGACCCCAGTGATGTTGCCACCAGGATGATGGTTGTTTTTGACTAGGCCAGCGCCCCGCGGATCAGTAACTGCGCCCAGGACAATTGGTGTCCTTGAGGTTGAGTTAGCAACGGCTTGGGCTGCCGGGGTAGTGATGCCAAAGATGACGGTTGAATTATCGTCAACTAATTTAGAAGCCATCGTCTTTAAGTTACTCTGGTCGCCATTAGCATTCTGATATTCAATCTTAATGTTTTTGCCGTTATGGTAACCTTCCTGAGCTAATTCGTCGACGTAGCCCTTGTAAATCTGGTCAAGAGCCGGATGATGCATCAGGGTTAGTACCCCAATTCGTGGTGTTCGTTGTTTAACCAGTCCTCCATTTTCCTTGAAGTAGGCAAATCCTAAAAAGACCAGGAGAATGGCAATTAGGGTATACATACGTTTCATCTAACTGTTCACACCTTTCTAAAACAAAAAGCGAGCGTCCACATATGCGGGACTCTCGCTTTGGCAAGTCAAATAAAAAGCCCGCATGTGGATCCATGCGGACTGAATGAAATCACAATCTCAGCCGGCACAGATGCAATCTGTCGACAGGTTGCATCTATACCGAAACAACCTGCTTACCGGCTTTGCCAACGATTATTCACGTTGTGAGATTGGAAATTCATACTAATTGCTCCTTAAGTTTTAATTAATTTTAGTATAACCAAGGCTTAAAGAGCTGTCAATTATTTTTATTATTAAATTTTAATCTTTTATTGACCCATACTGATGTAGTAGTTCGGTCGGTAGTATTGAATATTACCTTCCTGAACGTTTTGACCAGGGGTCGGGGCTTGAATGTAATTACCATTACCTTCAGCAATTGCGACGTGGTAAGGAGCACTCTCGGTTCCCCAGAAGTAGAGGTCACCACTCTGGGCATTTTCAACATCGTACTTGTGCTGCCCCAGGTTGGTTTGCTGGTAAGTAGTTCGGTAGTTGGGCCCCAGATTGTAGGCGTATTGAACTAGTCCAGAACAGTCAAAGCCACTCAGCGTGTTGCCGCCCCAAACATATGGAACGCCAATCATTGACCTAGCCGTGGCTACCGCGCTAGATGTATTCTGAGTAGTAGCAGTTGTTTGGCTAGCGCTAGTAGCTGACTCAGCAGTCGTGGCGGTAGTTTGAGTGGTGCTAGTAGTTTGGCTGCTATTGGTCAATGCCTGATTATTATAAGTGGCAGCTGTTTGTTCTTGGACGGTTCCGTAATTGATAGTGTAGTTGCTCATGGCCTGGTTAGCGGCAGCTGAATTAGCTGCATAGGTGGTTGGTGTACCACTGGCCGGAGTATAGTTAGTCGTAGCGGCAAGTTGGGCTTGTGCTTGAAGATTAGTAGTAACCTGGTTAGATTCGCTGCTTTGACTAGTCGTACCTACTTGGGCACTTTGACCAGCACTTTGCACAATGGCTTGACTAGCCTGCGAATTTTGTTGACTAGCAGTAGAACTTGCTAGGTTGCTTGCACTTAAGCTACCTGGTTGGGTATTTTGCTCAGTGGAGGCAGTAGTTGGATTGCTAGAGTCTTGTTGGTTAGCGGCGTTGCTAAGAATGGTAGTGTTGGTTAACCCAGTAAAGTCACTAGTTTGAGAATTACGTTGAGTTGTAGTGCTTAAAGGATTGACTGGACTAATAGTCTTAGCTACCGTCGCACTAGTGGCCGTTTGACCTGGGGCGGTTGTACTGACGGCCTGTGCTTGGCTGGTAGCACTAGTAGCCGAATCGGGGATGATTAACATTTGGCCGACTTGGATAGCATTTGGGTTAACTAGATGATTACGTTGGGCAATAGCATTAACCGTTGTTCGGTATTCTTGGGCATAGTTCCAAACGGTATCTCCCGCATGAACCTGAACCTGGGTGTCGGCATTAGCAGTAGTTGCTGCGGCTAATGCTCCGGCAGCTCCTAAGGTCGCTAACAGGGCTTTTGAAATTATCTTTTTCTTCTTAATGATAAAAATCACTCCATCAATTTTTAAGATTACACTTTTAACTTTAAGTGGTTTGTTTGAAAAAATTGTGAAGGCTTTTCAAATTAACCACGATCAAATTTGTTAATGAATTGTAATAAATCCAATCGATTGCCGGGATGGCGCGGATTGTGCTACTATGGGAAGCAGTTTAATAAACGTAATGAGGTGAAATGAATGGCAGTGTTAGATGTTGAAGGCTTGACGATGTCCTATGCTGATAAGAAACTTTATGAGGATGCTAGCTTTCAATTGGAAAAACACGAACACATGGGAATCGTCGGCCAAAATGGGGCTGGTAAGAGTACCCTGATTAAGATCCTAATCGGGAAGGTTTTACCTGTTGAAGGTCGTGTGAAGTGGCAAAAAGGGGTCAAGATCGGTTATCTGGATCAGTATGTGGATATTCCACAGGGGATGACCCTGATTCAATTCTTACACACTGCTTTTACTGACCTCTACCGGCTTAATGACCAGATGAACAAATATTATACGGAATATGCCAATAACATGGATGATGAGTTATTGACGAAGGCTGGTCGAATCCAGGAACAGTTGGATGCCCATAATTTCTATGATATTGAAACCCGGGTTGAACGAGTTATGAATGGTCTTGGATTGACTGATATTGGCAAGAATCATGTCGTCTCGGAGATGAGTGGGGGCCAACGTTCTAAGATTATCTTAGCTAAAATGCTATTGGAAGATCCAGACGTAATTCTGTTAGACGAACCAACTAACTATCTGGATACGGCGCACATTGAATGGCTAACCGACTATCTTAACGATTTTGATGGAGCAGCCATGATTATTTCCCATGATTATGACTTCCTGGAGAAGGTTACCAACACGATCTGTGATGTTGCCTTTGGTAAGATTACTAAGTACCGCGGGAGCTTCCAACAGGCAATGCGACAGAAAGAGGAACGCAAGGAGACCCAGGAACGAGAATACGAAAAGCAACAGGTCGTAATTGAAAAGGCTGAACGCTTTATCCGCAAAAATAAGGCCGGTTCCAAGTCAACGATGGCTAAATCTCGTGAAAAGATGCTAGCCCGGATGAAACGGATTGATCCACCGGAAGACAACCTCAAAGCAACTTTCCACTTTCCGTATGAAAACACCGGGTCGGCAAATGCATTGCGGGTTGAAAAACTTTCCGTTGGCTACGGTCATCCTCTCCTGGCCCCAGTAACTTTTTCAATGACAATGGGAGAAAAATTACTTTTTACCGGGTTCAATGGAGTCGGTAAGTCAACCCTAATTAAATCAATTTTGAAGAAGATCCCTCCTCTTGGTGGAACAGCAGTCTTTTCGCCGTCAGCCCGGATTAATTATTTTGATCAAGACCTGGTCTGGGAAGATCCATCTTTGACGCCGTTGCAGACAATTCAAAATCTTTTTCCAACGATGCAACCGCGAACCATTCGTACTAAGCTAGCTCGAGCGGGGATTAATGCTGCTAATACCCAAAAGCCACTTCATCTCCTGTCTGGTGGTGAACAGACGAAGGTTAAGCTGGCTATTTTGGAATTGACACCTTGTAACTTTCTGATTATGGATGAACCCACTAACCACCTTGATGATGAAACTAAGGCAGGCCTTAAGAAAGCGTTGCAAGAATTTCCTGGTAACCTCATCCTAGTCAGCCATGAGGAAAGTTTCTACACCGGCTGGCTTGATAAGATTCTTAACGTAGAAAAACTTAGTTTAAGATAGGGGGAAACCATGCCAGATACCCTTTCAATGGTCATTGTTCTGTTCTTCACCTATTCTTTTGTAGGTTGGCTATGGGAGACCTGTTATTGTTCAATTAAGGACCATCATTTTGCTTACCGGGGTTTCCTTTTTGGCCCTTACTGCCCCGTTTATGGCTTTGCGGTGACTACGATTTTGATAACCACCTTTCGTGTCCAGCATAATTTATTGTTACTCTTTTTGGTGGGCTTCGTTGTTGCTACGATCTTTGAGTACGTAGCCAGCCTTTTTTTAGAAAAGGTGTTTCACATGAAACTATGGGATTATTCTCATCTATGGGGGAACCTTCAAGGACGGGTTGCACCACAAATCTCACTTTTCTGGGGGATTGGAGTAGTTATCCTAGTGCGTTACATTCAACCAATTATTCAGCGGGTAATTGATTGGGAAGAAGCGCGCACTCATGGAATGTTGGCGCTCCTAGTGGTTATCGTAATGGGAACTGATACCGCTTTATCGATTATCAGTGTACGCCGCTTCCACATTACTTCTCAGATGTGGGAACAGCGGGCCGTAGCTTTCCAAAACAAGCTTCGCAAGCGGTTAGCAGCAGCATTGCCTGAAGAACAGCCGGCCCTTGCTCATCGGTTGGCGGATTGGCGTTTTGAGATGTTGGAACATCGTCAAGAAATGCACCTGCGTTTGTTAAATTGGAACGAGCGTCGACTGGTGAAGAGTTTTCCCCGGTTAAAAGTCTTGGATGCTAAGCACTTCAATGAATTGAAACATGAGCTTTTAAAACGCAGTAAATGACATTAAAAGCGAAGATTTCGTGAAAATAAGGCGAGATCTTCGCTTTTAATATCTAGAGTTGATTATAATGATGACAATTAATTTGCTAAAGAAGGAAGTGACATTATGAAAAAAAGGTGGCTAATCATTATTACAAGCGTATTACTAGTTGTGGCAGTGGTTATCGCCGCTGTCTTTGGCTTGAGTCAGCCCCGTCACCGTACGACCAATGTGCAGCGTCAAACCCATCCCAAAGACATCACGGTCAACCGTTTTATTAAACAAGTTGCTCCAGCTGCTCAACGGGAACAGAAGAAATATCATATTTTGGCTAGTATTACCATTGCTCAGGCAGGAACCGAGTCTAATTGGGGCCGCAGCAAGCTGGCTTATAAATACAATAATCTTTTTGGCATCAAGGCTAATTCTAAACACCAACGTGTACGGATGTATACAACCGAAAATGTCAATGGTAAAAATAAACAGGTTAAGCAGTATTTTCAAGTTTATCCGAACTGGGCGGCTTCCATTCGTGCGCATACATTATTGATTGTCAATGGCACAGCTGATGATCACCAACGGTTCCAAAGTGTCCAAAGGGCTAGCAGCTACCAGCAGGCGGCGGTAGAACTGCAGAAACATGGTTACGCGACCGATCCCAACTATGCTAACGAATTAATTTATGCAATTAAAAAGTTTCATTTGAATAAATATGACCGGTAACTAAAAATGAACCCTTAGAGTTGGACTTTCAGCCAATATTAAGGGTTCATTTTATATTTTATCAATTATTTACGAGACTATTCGACTTCAGTTTTTGTTGAAGTGACTGGTTGTGGGCGGAACCAATGATATAACAAACCTACTGCTAAGCCAACCAAGGCAGGCACTACCCATGAAAGCCCCATGTTGGCCAGCGGAAGGTGACTTCGCCAAGCAGCCACCATTAGCCCAAAGTGACTTTGACTAACCACTGCGGGGAAAGCCACTACCATGTCACCAAGAGCAGGTACGACGGTGAAGAGAACCACGAAAAAGTATACGGCACCGTCACGTCTGAACAGTGGTGAGGTAACGGACAGAAGAATTAAGACCATTGCTAGTGGGTAGAGAAACATCAGCATTGGCGTGGACCAGGAAATGATGGTATCCAAGCCAAAGTTAGCGGTTAAGAATGAAGCCAGGCAACTGAGGGCGAGCCAAGCATGATAGGAAACCTTCGGAAAGTGCTTATGGAAGTCTTGGGCAAAAGCAGCTACCAAACCAACGGCAGTGGTGAGGCAGGTGACGGTCAATAAGAAGGCTAAGACGACTTGACCAAAAGCCCCGGCGTAAGCGTTAACCAGTTGGTTGAAGGCCACGCCACCATCAGCAGAAACTTTGAATCGTCCTAGTGACATGGCACCAAGGACAATTAATAGGAGATAGATAAAGGCAATTCCACTCATTGCAACTAGGCCAGATTTGGCGACAACTTTGGAAATATCTTTAGGACGCTTTTGGCCCATTGAGCGGACGGCCGTGACAACCGTCACCCCGAATGCTAGACCAGCTAAAGCATCCATTGTGTTATAGCCCTCCAAGAAGCCATTAGTCAGAGCACTATGGGCGTAGGCATTGGTAACGGGTGCCGTAGCGGGGTTACCGAGTGGACGGGCAAAGGCTACGACAAAGACAAGAAATAAGAGTGCGAGGAAAACCGGGTTAAGAACTTTACCGACATTAGCTAAAATATTGTTTTCGCGATAAGAAAAGGCAAAGGCCGCGGTAAAGAACAAGGCCGAGAAAATGAAAAGGGCCACGTTAGTAACTTGTTTCGGTAGAAAAGGAGCTACCCCAACTGTGAAAGAAACGGTGGCAGTCCGTGGCGTTCCAAAAAGGGGACCAATGGTAGCGTGAATCAGTACCATAAAAGTTAGGGCAAAGACAGCACCTAATGGTCGTCCAATATCATAAACCCCTTCAGCACGGGTAACGGCCACAGCCATGACGGATAACAGGGGAAGCAATACCCCGGTGACTAAGAAACCGACCGTAGCGGTTCCCCAGTGAGCACCAGCAAGTTGGCCAAGGTGAAGCGGGAAAATTAAGTTTCCGGCACCGAAGAATAAACCAAATAGTAGGGAAGCAACAACTAGGTATTGTCGCCACGTTAGTTTGTGTGATGTGAGATCTTGCATAAAGTTTCTCCTCCCTTGAAATAACATAAAAATCAATTATTGCGTCGATCCCAACAAAAAAGTCCCTTAACCAAACTTAATTGGTTAAGGGACGCTAAAGCGTGGTACCACCCTATTTTCATGTTGCTATTGCTAGTAACACCTTACACGTACGGCCTCGCAGGCGATACGCTGGCACGATAATGGGTGCACCCACCGAAGCTTACTGGAATTAAGCTTCGGACTCGAAAGTGATTTTCACCTAACCGAGATTGCCATCCCCTTACACCAAACGGGACTCGCTGTTGCAGTCGATAAGGTTACTCTTCTTTCTCATTGCGATCGATTAATTAAATTGTTACTTAGTATTCTAAGCAAATTTTAATAAATGTCAAGTGAGTATTTAAATTAATTAATCTTTTCACTAGAAGCTGCATAGGCCGGGTCACCGTTTAAGGCTCGGGCAACAGCGCGCTCAACAGCGGTATTGGAGGTCACGTTAGCAATGGCTAATGGCTTCTCATAGCGCTTAGCATGGTGGTTAGCAAGTTGGCTGATCCGGTGGTGGATAGCATCAATGCAGACAATAACAAAATCAGCATCCCGAATTGCTCGTTTAATCTTACTAGAAGAAACGTTTTCTTCAGCTGAAGCATCAAGACCATGAAAGACTCCGTGGTGCTTAGCAATCACTGGTTTTAATCCCTGGACCTTCTCGCGAACCCCGGTGATAACCAGGACAGTTCGCTGCTTTAGATCATAGTCCAGCTTCTTTTCGTAGTCATGGCGGGTATTAGTAACTTTCTTGACCTGCTTAGGCTTAGTTGGCAGCTTAGTAGTGTCATAGTCTTGTTTTTCATGGATCCACCGGATGTTGCCTTCACTAGCATCTTTAAGGCCATTACCACGATCATAATAGGCAAAATCAATCACCATTCCGGGCTTGAGATCGCGGCCTGGATACTTGAAGGGATCGATTACAACGGTATTAGCTGGTGCTTTATCGAGGATGGAGTCGCCCTTCATCGTGTTAGCAATTTGCAGGACATCTGAACCAGGAACGCTTTGCAATTTAGCGTACTCGATGACCTTAATCTTGACCGGTTCGTAGTCATCGATGTGATCGCTGGTGACTCGTCGGATAGCGGCAAGCCCACGGACTCGTTGCTGGGGATCGAGTTCGACTATATCACCGTCGGCAAGCGGAAAGTGAAGGTTATGTAAGATTGCTTCGGAATAGTAATGGTGGTTGATTTCAGCGCCACTGAGCTTCCGATGAACTAGGTAGAGATTATCGGCTGCCAATCGTTCCTCTTGGCTGATTTTCTGAGGTGCTGCTGGTTCGGAAGACGTGTGATGGGTTAGGTGAACCTTCGCCGTTGATTTATTATCTGGACCGGTTAATAAAGAGCGTAGTGTATGGCGGGCCACAGGGGACATAGGTTGTTCATGTCGCTGGTGGGTTTGGTAATGATGTTTTACTGGGGTCGTTGCCCTTAATGATTGTCCATCGTAATGGTTTAAAATATTGATAATCGTGGTGAGTGAACGCAGTGTTTGACGGAGACTACGGGCGTCATCACCGGTATTTTGGAGCAAGCTGATCAATTCTTGCCGGTAATCATAAATTTTCATATTATATAATCCTTTCTAAAACGTTATTACCTTAATAATAACAATAAGTGAGGCGGATGTCAGTTGGAAAGATCGTCGCCTTGGTTAATAAAGCTAGTATAATATTAAGAGAAATGACTATTAAGATGAGGCGAACGCAAAATGGCAAAACGAACAATCAAATTATTTTCACATAATGATTTAGACGGCTTTGGAGCCCCATTATTACTCAAGGCTGTTCAACCAACGATGTTTCCTGAGACGGAC
This sequence comes from Limosilactobacillus sp., assembly GCF_041859915.1. GTDB lineage: Bacteria > Bacillota > Bacilli > Lactobacillales > Lactobacillaceae > Limosilactobacillus. The sequence continues at coordinate 8,581 of NZ_JBFLGB010000010.1, read as the reverse complement.
TTTGACATGACTAACTGTGGTGCCGGTCGAATCGACGATGAATTTGCTCATTGGATGAGGACTCCCGAGGCTAATCATTTTACTGACGTTTATATTATGGATATGACACCCGATAGTGACTATACTTTTCAACAACTAAATAATAACTTTGCGAATCATTGGTTGGTGTTTGACCACCACGAAAGCGAAGCAGCTCAACGAAATAAATATGCTGCTAATAGTGTTCGCCCCGCTAATCCACAGGTTAACCCAAGTGCAGCGAGTTTGGTGTGGGATTGGTTAAAAACGCAACCCCACTTTAATGACCTAAGTACACAGCGTCGGCAAGAATTAGCCTACTTGGTTGAATTAATCCGGGCCTACGATACTTGGGATTGGCAAAATGATCCTGAGATGGATGAAACGGAACGAAAAGCAGCCGATGACCTTAACCAGCTTTTTTGGTTTTATCCTCTTCAGGATTCAGCGTCATTTGTGGAGAGCGTATTGGCTGCCGGTTGGGAAAAGTACCAGCAGGATAATCATTTATTGATCCGGACTCTCAATGAGCGCCGTGCCAAGTACCTCAAGAGCCATCTCAAAGACCTGCTTAAAACAGAAATCGGTGGGCACCAGTTTGGGGTAGTATATGCTGATGACTACAAGTCGGAGATTGCTCATGAACTACTAGAACAAAATCCGGATGTTGATGCGGCCTTAGTGGTTAGTCCGGTTAGTGTTTCATTGCGAAGTAACGGTAAACTTGACGTGGCCAAGTTTGCTGAGCGGTACTTTAATGGTGGTGGTCACGCTGATGCGGCTGGTGGTCGGTTAACGGTTAATCCAGTGCGGGTTGGCGAACAAGCCGTCATTGATGACCTGGCCCAAACCGTTCAAAATCAAAAAGAAGAAGACCACCATGAGGAAAGCACCCTAGCGGACAACCTAGATCCAGCGGTGGCAGCAAAGATGGCGGCTTTGTTTAAGAAAAAATAAATTATAATCATTAAAAGAAGGAGCTGGTGAGAAGATAATGCTTTTCTTACCAGCTCTTGATTAATTTTAAAGTTTTAATAGGTCAGCCGGTGTGGTCAGTGGAAAATCAGCATCCTTGATTGAATCTGGGTTAGCCGAACCGTAGAGTGCCCCGGCAAATTTAACACCTGCAGCTTGGGCGGCCTTTAGATCATTAATCGTATCGCCGACGTAAACGGTTTGATTTGGCTCCTGGGCACCCATTTTTTTCATGGCAGCTAAAATCGGTTCAGGATCTGGTTTATGCTTGGTGGTATCGTCTGAGGTGATGACCGTCTTAAAAAATTTGGCAAAGGTAAATTCTTGTTGAAAATGTTTATATTCAGATTGAAGTTTGGAGGTGGCGACGGCCAAGTTGCGTCCTTGGTCAGCAAGCTTTTGAAGAGCAGTAGGGATACCAGGCAGAATTTTAACCCGGTCTTCGCGTTGGTAAGCAAGTTTGAACCATTCCTGAGCTAGCGGCTTGATGTCGGCCTTTTTAACTCCGTAAAGGCGTAGGGCATCGACACCGGTAATGCCGAAGAGACGGTGCATAACGTTTTCTTCATCTTCGGGTGCCACCGAGTAGCCATGCTTACGAAGAACTTCGATCATAGCGGGCATGTACATATCAAGGGTATCAATTAAGGTACCATCGATATCGAAGATGAAATTTTTAATTTTTTTAGTCATTGTGTAGTTTCCTTTCAAACAGAATCGCTAACCTTATTGTAACAACTAAGCGTGCTGACTCAAGCAGAATCACTGCCTAAATCAGCACGCTTTGTTATTTATTGCTTATTGAACGTCCCATTTTCGACCTGACGAATAAAGTCGGCAAGGTGTTTATAGTAAACATCAGGATTATCGACCATGTGGTGGTGCCCACCACCCGGTGTAACTACGAATTTAGCATTTGGAATTAATTCCGCCATCTTCTTTCCAGTCGGAATTGGCATGGATTCGTGGCCGCCGTAGGTAATCAAGGTTGGTACCTTAATGTTCTTTAACTGATTACGGAAGTGCCAGTCCTTTAGTTTACCGGTAATGACGAATTCATTGTCACCCTGAAAAGCATGGTAGACAGCGTCGCCACCGATATCTTTCAGGTGGTAAAGACGGGATGGCTGTTTCCGATCAATGTAGTTTTCATTCATGACCTGAATATACTGCTGGTACTTAGGGTTGCTGTAATCATTAGCAGCTTCGCACTTCTTCATGAAAGCGACAGCATCTGGGGAGAGGGTCTTCTCCCGCAGTTCGTTGATGTGTTTAACGTAGTCATCAATTTCATCAACCATTGACGAAATAATCGCGCCCTTAAGGTGTTGGCCATACTTAACGGCATATTCTTGAACGAGTAAACCGCCCCAGCTCTGGCCGATTAGGTAAATATTATCGAGCCCTAACTTCCGCCGGACTTCATCTACTTCGTCGAGAAAGTATTCGTAGGTTAGATATTTTTTGGCGATAGCAGGGTTGGAATAATCTGGCTGATCAGAATAGAGGGAACCCAACTGATCGTACATTGTTACCTGGACGTTTAATCCTTGTTTAGCTAATTGATCAGCGGCGTCTTCCCAGTACTCATGATTACCACCGGGACCACCATGTAAGGCTAACAAGTGGATATTGCCTTCGCCCTGGGTGTTGGTCCAAAGATGATAGCCGTTATCTAATGTAATAATTTTTGTTCCTTGTCGCAAATCTCATACTCTCCTTAATAATTACTAATCAAATATTAATAATTATTTTAGCGCAAATGATGTTCTGAATTCAAGTGACTGGCTCCGGGAATCGTTAAGAGAGCGTTTTCGAGGTTAATTTGGTAATCAATGTTTTCGTTGCCACGTAAAGTAAATGCATAGTCGGTTGCATAAATAATTAGTCCTAATTGATGACCAGCAACAAGGTGGTGAAAGAGTGGTTGGAGGTCGAATTGCAGGTCGACAAATTGGTTAGGGTGAAGTTCATCAACGGTGGCGGCACTATGGCGATTCTGAAGGTTAATGTGGCCATAAGAAATCACCTTATAGGAAGTGGCCTTTTTTTGTAGCTTGAATTCTCGTAAGTCATCACTGGCCCAGTGATAACCCAATGGCAAGTCGCCACGATTAATGATTACTGGACTGGTGGTTAACCGTTTGGCATTTCCCCAATCGACTAATTCAGCACTGATTAAACCGTGATCTGCCGTCGTCGCTACTGCCAATTGAAGGTGCGGTGTTCCCCGTAAGAGGATGTCTTGTTTCACCGGAGCAGTTTTAAAATGCGCGCTAAAGTGACCGGAATCTTTAACCAACGCTGCCTGCCACTTAGCCGGGTCTTGGCACCATTGCTGGTAAGTGCCGTTGCCTTGGTGGTCATTGAAGGTTAACTGTTCGGCGACGTGGACATTCTTGGTAGTTAAGTCACCATTGGTTAAGTGAAGGGTTAACTTTTTACCTGCTGTCCAATGACCATAGCTTGTCCAAGTGGCCGGCTGGCTGTTGTCTTGAACCAGGACCTTTGGAAGGATTGTGTCGGCCTGGTTGACAACTCCCCAGAGCTTATTGGCCAGCCATAAATTGACCATTTCGGAAAAATCAAGGGACCGAAAAGCATTGATATAAATGTGCTGGCCTTGGTGAAGAATTAATTTGCTGGTAACCGGTAACTTTTGTAAGGCGTCATAGAGGGCTTTGACGTTGCTGGGTTTAACGTTAGTATCATTCAAACCATGAACCATCATTACCGCGGCCTTGATCTTACCAAAGTCCTTTCGGTAGTTACGCCGGTCCCAGAAGGCGTTGTAGTTACCGGTGAAACGATCCATCGCTTGAGCTAGGTGGTTGATGTATTTAGTATAAGTTGGCTTGATTCGCTGAAAGTCGGCGGGGCGTTTAGTTCGGCTAAAGGTTTCGTCGGCCAGGGTATCGGCGTCTTCACCCTGAAAGCCACCAGCAGCCCGAACCAAGCCATTTTCCCGATAATAGTCGTACCAACTAGAGATGGCGGCTTCACTGATAATGGCCTTGAGTCCGGCAACTCCGGTAGTAGCGACGGCTGTGGAAAGGGTGCCAAGATAGGAACGGCCGGTCATGGCAACGTTGCCATTGCACCACCAGGCCGTAATGGTGATTCCATTAACCCGGTCAGTAAAGGCACGGCGATCACCATGAAGCCATTCAACGACGGCTTTCATAGCGGCTGTTTGCTCAGGTGAGCCGCAAGTTTGCAACCCATCCGAATCCTTGGTGCCAATGCCAGCGGAGTAAACGATGGCATAGCCCCGCGTGGCCAGGTAGTTATTAAGGGTGTAGGCAGGCGTTTCACTGAAAGTTTGGGTAGCCTGTTTGGTGGTGCCATGGACGGTTCGCCGTTCAAAATTAGTCGGGAAGATTAGTTCGGCTGGGGCAGTCTGGCCCGTTTTATGGGTGAGGGGAAGGTTAACATGGTGGGTAGCCCGGTCACCCCATTCGTCGTTAGTCCCTTGGTTATAAGGACTGGCGGTGAAAATCGCTGGGACCCGTAAACCGGCGTTAGTATCTAGCGGACGGATAATTTCGGCTTTAACTAAGTCGGCTTGACCATCAAAGTCAGTGTCTAAGTTAGTTTCAATATAGACAACTTCGCGAATGAACTTTGCCGGGTCAAAACTCGCTATTGGTTTACCGTTAAAGAAGAGCGGCTTTTGGTTAGCTGGCAGTTGGTAAGTCCAAGCCAAAAAGCCTTGGGCGGTCAATTGGTCGAGTAGGATCTGGCCGTTTTTGTCGCGGGTGTTAAGTAAGAGATAGTAAGCGTTGGCAACATTGGTACTTGACCAGGTCGGGTGTTGTTCACTTGGTAAGGTTAACTGGTGCCAGGCGGTTAATGGATCATTAAGTTTGAAGTCTACATCAGGTTCAAATTCCAATAATTGAAGGGCAATCCGGTAAAAAATAGCGGAAGTTAATGGTTGGTCGTCAATCAGCCAGTCATCCAAGGCTTGAGTAGGGGTAGCTAAGAGATCATGAAGCCATTCCTTACCGGTTAGTGGTGAATTACACTGTCGGTGAGTTCGGGTTAATAGAGCCTTTAATAACGCTTTGGGAGTTAACGCTTTAACTTCACCGGCCTTGAGCAGGTGAAGTTCCTGAAGCTCTTTCTGTCGTTGGGTTGTCGTGGTTGGTTGAATACTAAATTGATTGATTTTCATTGAAAAACACCTCGCACTTTTTCTTTAACCCTATTATCGCACTTTTTCTTCTATGCTTGCCCTTTTAGATAGCGACACCGTACACGTTTCAGCGTATAATCCATATTGATTGATAAAAAATAAGGACGGTGAAACTAATGACACACACCATCATGGAATTCCACCACGTCGAGCAGCGATTCGGTGATAACGTGGTACTCAAAGACATTAATTTTGCGATCGAGGCGGGTAAGTTTTATACCTTGCTCGGGCCTTCAGGTTCTGGAAAGACGACGATTCTGCGGCTGATTGCCGGCTTTGATCGACCCACCAGCGGCGAAATTGATTTTGCCGGGCAAAAAATTAACGATGTTCCGGCTAATCGGCGCCAAGTCAACACTGTTTTCCAAGATTACGCCCTCTTCCCTCATCTGAACGTGGCCGAAAATATTGCCTTTGGTCTTCAAATTAAAGGGGTGACGAAAAATGAAATTACCACCCGTGTTCGGGAAGCTCTTCACCTTGTTCGACTTGACGGCTATGACCAGCGACCCATTACTGCCATGTCCGGTGGTCAGCGTCAACGAGTTGCCATTGCCCGGGCAATTGTTAATCGCCCACAATTACTCCTGCTTGACGAGGCATTGTCGGCGCTTGACCATAAGCTACGGGTAGAAATGCAGGCAGAACTGCGCCAGTTACAGCGTCGGTTAGGGATCACTTTTATCTTTGTTACCCATGACCAGGAAGAGGCCCTGGCAATGAGCGACCAGATTATGATCATTAACGACGGTATCATTCAACAAAGCGGTACGCCAGTGGATATCTATGATGAACCATTGAACCACTTTGTCGCTGATTTTATTGGAGAAAGTAACATCGTCCCCGCTATTATGAAGGATGACTACCTAGTTACCATCAATGGGCAGAATTTTACATGTGTTGATGCCGGAATGCGTCCCAACGAAAAGGTCGAAGTGGTTATCCGCCCTGAAGACTTAGATATTACTACCATAGACCAAGGACAATTAACGGTCACCGTTGACACCCAACTTTTTCGTGGTGTTGATTATCAAATTACGGCTCATGATCGCGACAACCATGAGTGGAAAATTAACTCGATTCATAAAACAAGGGTGGGAGCACAAGTGGGGATCAACTTTGACCCTGAAGATATCCATGTGATGCGTTATCACGAGAACGAACAAGAATTTGATGCCCGGCTGGGAAACTATGAGGAGGGGAAGTAAATGCGCCAAAAAGTTTTCTTTATTGTCCCCTATGCCCTATGGATCATCTTGTTTGTTGTGGCCCCATTATTTTTGATTATTTATCAATCATTTTTTAATGTTGCTGGTCAGTTAACCTTAGAAAATTATGTTACCTATTTAACCTCGGGGGTTTACCTCAAGATGACTTTAAACTCGGTTTGGTATGCTTTCTTAATTACCCTGGCTACCCTAATAATTTCTTATCCGACTGCTTACGTAATTTTCCAGCTGCCTAACCGACAATTTTGGCTTTTGTTGGTCATCTTACCGACCTGGATTAATCTCTTATTAAAAACCTATGCCTTCATTGGCCTTTTCAGTCGCGATGGCACAATTAATCAATTCTTACGTTTTATTGGTTTGGGGAGTCATCAATTACTCTTCACTGATGCTAGCTTTATGTTCGTAGCTGCCTATATTGAAATCCCTTTTATGGTTTTACCAATCTTCAATTCTTTAGCCGAGATCAATCCGTCACTAATTAACGCTAGTCAGGACTTAGGGGCTAATGCCTGGCAAACTTTTACCAAGGTGATCTGGCCCTTGTCCTTGCCAGGAGTGAAAGCCGGCATTCAAGCGGTTTTCATTCCGTCACTTTCCCTCTTTATGATTACCCGTTTGATCGGTGGCAACCGGGTGATTACCTTAGGGACGGCGATTGAAGAGCATTTTCTAACTACTCAAAACTGGGGGATGGGATCAACCATCGGGGTTATCTTGATCCTGGCGATGTTCATTGTGATGCTTGTTACTAGTGATTCTCGACCGGGAAAGAGAGGAGGGCATAAATGAAAAAACGACGCTTTACTTGGGGAAATGCTTACTTAATTCTGGTTTTCGTCATTCTTTATGCCCCACTTATTTACCTGATGATCTTTTCCTTCAGTGCCGGTAAAACGATGGAAAACTATCATGGCTTTTCCTTTCGGCATTATACGGATCTCTTAGCCGATTCTCGCTTAATCACAATCGTCATTAACACCTTGGTTGTGGCCCTTTTAGCTTCTTTGGTGGCGACAATTGTGGGAACAATGGGCGCCCTAGTAATCAAGAATGCGCATCGGCGGTGGAAAAACAGTCTCTTGTCCTTGAATAACGTCCTGATGGTTTCACCCGACGTCATTATTGGAGCGAGTTTTCTGATTTTCTTTACGGTACTGGGGGTGCAGCTGGGCTTTGTCTCGGTTTTGTTGAGTCACGTTGCCTTTTGTATTCCAATCGTCGTCCTAATGGTGCTGCCTAAACTTGATGAGTTGTCTCCAACCTTAGTGGATGCGGCTTATGACTTGGGAGCAACACATTTCCAGGCCGTTTCACGAGTGGTGTTGCCGGCAATTGCTCCGGGAATCTTTGCCGGGTACTTCATGGCGCTGACCTATTCACTGGACGATTTTGCGGTCACCTTCTTTGTGACTGGTAACGGTTTTTCAACTTTGTCCGTAGAAATCTATTCCCGAGCACGACAGGGAATCAATTTGGAAATTAACGCCTTATCGACTCTGTTGTTCCTGGTTTCCTTGTTGCTAGTAATTGGTTACTACTACCTTAGTAAGTATCTTGGTCGGCGTAATCGGATTGTGGCGATCAAAGAAGGGGATGCCCAATGAAAAAGATGTTGATTGCATTTAGTGGAATTCTGGCTTTCTGCCTACTGTTAGTGACCGGTGATTATGCCCTTAATCATCAACACCGTAATGAAAGTCAGAAAACAATTACCATTTACAATTGGGGCGATTATATCGATCCGGCTTTAATCTCTAAGTTTGAACGTCAGACTGGTTACCACGTCGACTATGAAACCTTCGATAGCAATGAGTCGATGCTGACTAAACTTCGTCAAGGTGGAACTAACTATGATTTGGTAATTCCTAGCGAATATACTGTTCAGCGAATGCGTCGGGAGCATTTGATTATGCCCTTAGATCATCATCGCCTTCCTAATATGCGTTACTTAGATAAACAATTTTTAAATTGGGATCGATATTTCCCTTTCTGGTTACTCACTTTTTATTTCTTTATCTTATTTCCGATTATTTGGACAGAAAAAAGTCTTAAAAAATTTCTTATTAAACGTCACGAATTGCCAAAAGACTATGTTGATCCCGATAAAGTAAAACATAAGAGAACAAAAGGATTTAAGGATCAATAATGGGTTTGAAAA
>NZ_JBFLGB010000092.1:0-4570 GCF_041859915.1 Limosilactobacillus sp. | reverse complement strand
GCGCCGGGGCAGCCCAAAACGAGGATGGTAATGGCCAGTTCAAGGTTCCGGGAAAATGCCCAAACGACAATGCCCAGCAGGAGGACAGCGGGGGTATAGTATTTGGAAAAGCGATCGATGAATCGTTGGGTCTTAGTTTGCGAATCTTGTGCTTCTTCAACTAAGTCAATAATTTTACCAAAGGTTGTTTCTTCACCGGCAGCAGTTGTTTTAACCGTAATTGTTCCATCTTCTAGGAGTGTCCCCGCATAGATCTGATCACCTGCTTTTTTAGTGATCAGTTTTGACTCTCCGGTGACACTGGCTTCATTTAGCACTGCATTGCCGGTTAAAATTTGACCGTCTACCGGGACCTGTGATCCAGTTTTAATTAAAACCCGTTCACCTGGGTTAACTAAATCAACCATTTTCTCTTTGATTTCATTATTCTCAGTAACAATGGTTGCCGTTTTGGGAGCAATCTTGGCGAGGTCATTGACGGCCGCTCTTGTTTTATGTAAAGTACTATCTTCAAGGACTTCACCAAGCATAAAAAGCCAGGTTACAATTGCTGCCTCATTAAATTCACCGATAATAAAAGCCCCAATGACGGCAATTGTGACGAGCACGTCAATGGAAATAAGCTTCAGTTGAAAGGACGAAATAGCGGTTAGAAGAATGGGAATAATACCGATAATGCCAACTACCACCATGATCAGTTGATAAATGATTGAAACAGGGATCAAGAAGTGAAAAATCTCAGCGATTACAAGCATGATTGTTGTCAATATAACAATCCATTTCCGATTGCGAATAAAAAATTGTTGGATTTTAACCATTGCCTTAACCTCCTTGTACCGTGATTATAGAAATGATTGGTAATTATTAAATTGACGAACATCAAGTTTGAGTAAACTTGGTAAGTTGGGTTAAAGCAGCTGTCGATTAAATAAAAAATGATCATGAAGGCCTCGACTTTGATACACAGAGGGAAATAACCTTCATGACCTAGATTGACTTTAATGTTGTCATCATCATTAACAAACTGATGAATACTAGAGCTAGGTGAAAACTTGGATAACTTAATTGGTGTTGCTAGATATTATAGCCGTGAACTTGGCGAGAATTGACAATTTTGTTGGCCTTATTAATAAGAATAACTAATAAAAGTGATTACTAATTTGAATTGTTCCATTTTCAGCTTCTTCTTACAATTTAGGTAGATTTAAGAACAGGAGAGCAATCAAGCCATCAAATCATTGATTGTGGTAGCAGAAATCGTAACAGAGACTATTTTGCTTTTGCTTTCCTTTGAACAAAATATAAGGCCCTCAGAGTTCGATTTATCCGAGCTTTAAGGGCCTTATTGTTTTAATTTAGTTTGCCAGAATTCCCTATCATTATTACATTCTATTTAGAACGCAAATAATTTTCTGTTGTTGGGTCATATTTAAAAATTGATCGACCATTATTGGTTTTAACATAGATATATTGATATGTCGGTTGGTAACCATGCTGGGCTAACTTAACAGTTACCTGACCAGTGGGAGCAACAGTAATAGCATATTGGTTATATTCACCGTTTTGGTAGTTAAAGTCTAGTCCATCGTCTTGATAGTGTTCATAAGTGCCATGCTCACCAAAGAGACGGAAAGTCATTACTTTTTCAGGCTTGTCACTAATGTGTTTAACCTTATTGCCCCACGGCAGGATTGTGTCAGCTTTAATAAATAGAGGCAATCTTTCAAGAGGGGCATCCATTATTATGGTTTGCTGCCCAGCGTATTCTGCATTGTTCCAGAAATCAATCCATTTACCAGCTGGCAGATAAACTAAACGTTGCGTGGTACCTTGGTTGACAATGGGAGCTACTAAAATACTAGTTCCTACCATGTATTCATCATTGATTTGGCGAACGCTTGGATCTTGGTCATAATTAAGGACTAGTGGCCGCATTACCGGTAAACCAGATTTGGTTTCATTCCGGAATTGATCATAAAGAAATGGGACAAAACGGTAGCGCAGGTTGAGATAGTCACGATAAATGTCTAACGTTAACCGGTCAAATTGCCATGGCTCTTGATAACGGGTTCCCATCTCAGAATGATTCCGGAATAGTGGGACAAACAATGATGCTTCTAACCAACGAATCAGTAATTCCGGCGTAGTATCCTTTTGGAACCCACCAATGTCGGTACCAGCAATAGCAATGCCGCTTAAGCCAAGACTGGTCAATTGTGGAATGGAGAGTTGCAAGTTGGACCAAATCGATTGGTTGTCACCGGTCCAGACGGTTGAATATTTTTGAACACCGGCATAGGCAGCCCGGGTGATGATAAACGGACGTTTTCCAGTAGCGGTCCGCATGCCATCATAGGCAGCTTGAGCTTGTAACTGACCAAAGACGTTATGCATTTTAGCATGAGTACTCTTTTTATTACCATTACTAAAAATAAGATCATTTGGCAGTTCACCATCAAACGATGCCGGCTCGTTCATATCATTCCAGATGCCACCAACATTTAAGTCGGCGAAGAACTTGATGTGTTTAGCCCACCAAGCACGAACTTTTGGTTGTCCAAAGTCAGGGAAAGCAGCCTTACCGGGCCACACTCGACCCAAGTAAACGGTCCCGTCTGGTTTTTTAACGAAATAGCCCTTTTTAAGACCTTCTTCGTAAATTTGATAATCATTGTCATCCTTTTTAACACCGGCATCCAGAATAGGCACGAGTCGAATCCCTCGTTTACGCATTTTGGTTACAAATTGTTTAGGATTAGCATACTTGGTAGTATCCCAAGTGAAATCACGGTAGCCACGCATGTAGTCGATATCAAGGTGAATGACATCAATGGGAAGGTGGTACTTTTCAAAGCCATCTGCAATCTTTTCTACTCGCTTATCGCTGATACTGTAGCCCCAACGAGATTGCTGGTAACCGAGTGTCCATTTTTGGGGAAGTGGAGTTACACCGGTTAAGTAAGTGTAGTTAGCGACAACGTCTTTTAGAGTTTGACCACCCATAACATAGTAGTCAATATTGCCATCAACAGCGGAATAGTAGTAGTTTTCACTTTCTTTGCCGAGATCAAAATGACTCTTGTAGGTGTTGTCGAAGAAAAGTCCATATGGGTGGTTGTCCTTAATACCGTACATTACGGGAATTGACTTATAGATACACTTGACAGTTTCGTCATGGACCTGGCCAAAATCGACGTTCCAGTTATCGTAGTCATAACCTCGTTTATTGAGAAAGCCAGGCTTATCGCCTAGTCCGTAAAAGGCTTCATCAGGTTGTAATGATTTAATAACTTCATAGTAATGTTCGTTAGTTTTGCCGAGAATATTAATATCATGTCCTTCAGCTAAGACTGTCTTTTTATGGGCGTCATCGAGATCGTTTGGTAATGGTTGACGTTTGCCACGATAGTCAATGACTAAGGGATGACCGTTGTTATCGTAGAAGTCGACATAGTGATTATTATAGGCTTTGACGGTAAGAGCAGCTGTCTTTAGTTCGAGATGATCACCCTTATTTTTGATCATAATGGCGGCGTGCCGGTGTTTATTACCATCAATAGCATATGAATTAGCAGCGCGGCCCCGGTCCATAAATACTCGAATAATCTCATCCGTATAAACATCAAGGACCAGATCATGACCATCGTCATACCTTAAGGCCACTTTTGGACCATTTTGTTGGTAACCAGTTAACTGGCTTGTCATGTTTATCATCCTTTCTAAGAAATAATTATGACTTATTGTTTAAATAAGGCAAAAAGTATATTGAAGCAATCATATTTCAAGATGATTGTTGCTAAGCCATTCTCATGATCCTTAGTAGCACGTTTAGCAGCAAGTCAATTTGCCCGTTATTTCAAGCTGAAACGATGAGGTGGCTAACTAGCTGCATAAAATGACGAACCCGATTCTCAGCATTTTTAGCAGCCAGGATACCGTATTCGACTTTGATTTTCGTTCGTAGAGGGATGGTGACCAAACTGGGGTGGATATTTTTCCAGGGTGTTAGATTGATTAGAGCATCATTTTCGGCAACGGCTTGGTTGAAAACATTAATATCATAGCGACCAGCAGTGTCCTTAATAGAAATATTGGGATCAATTTTCAAGATTTCTTGGCGCAGCTGGTCGTTTTTTTCGCTAATTCCAGTTGGCACCATCAATAAGGTTTGACCTTGCAGGTCGGCAATTGAAACCTCCTTCTTAGTAGCCAGTGGGTTGTCGCTACGGACGGCGATGCCAAACCGATAAGCTCCCAGTGGGATAGCGTTGACTAGTTTCCTGGTGGTGGCTTGGTCAAAGGTTCCAATCATGATGTCGCAGTCATGGCCTAGCATCGAATATTCCCGATTACTGGCAACCAGGTCACCGGGTAGTTGAACAATTTGTAATTGATAATTGGGAAGCTTTCCTTTGATCTTATTCCAGGTTGGCATGAAGGGAGTACTGGGATGAAGGAGTGAAGTGCCAAGGCGAATACTTTGAACGGTGCCGGTAAGTTGGTGACAGTCGACGTAGACTTGGTCCGTTAGATTAATAACCGTTTTGGCATACTTTAAGAAAATGTGGCC
>NZ_JBFLGB010000091.1:0-4618 GCF_041859915.1 Limosilactobacillus sp. | reverse complement strand
ATAGTCACTTTTTGAAAAGTTGAACGTTCTTTCTTTTTACGCAATGAAACCACCCTTAAGTTTTTAATTATATCTTACATTTTTAATAAAGTTCCTGTCAAACCCTATAACTAGACATTATAGTTAAGATATTAAAATTTTGCAATGTAAATTTTACTGATTTGTCTAAAAATATAATTAAAAGATAAATTTAAAAATCATGCATCATACTAGCATAGTAGTACTATCTTAATCAAGGAATCGATCAATGGCAGGGTGATTATCCAAATGTTGAACACGTCAAGGAAGATATTAACCACGGCTGGGCTTACCTAGCTCAAGCTGATGATGATGAAACGGTTGGCGTTCTTTCCATCGTGGAAGCACCGGACCATTCCTATGATGAGCTTGATGGAGATTGGTTAATCGATACCGATAAATATGTTGTCATTCATCGGGTCGCTATCCATTCCAACCATACCGGCAAGGGTTACGCCTCAGCTCTTTTTACAAGTGTGATTAACTATATTAAGACTCACCGTCTAGAGATTAAATCGATTCGAATCGACACGCATGAAGACAACAAGGCAATGCAGCACCTGATTACTAAGAATGGCTTTACCAAGGTCGGGGAGTTGCATGGGGTATACCGCCCTGATGAGAATTCCTATGTCTATGCCTTATTGACGCATCCGGAAAGCAAAAAATAATACCGATGAATAAAACTCTCTTAACAGATTGCTGATTGGCAGCCTTGTTAAGAGGGCCTTTTTAAAAGTGACTAATGTGCAACACTCCTATATCTGTTAGAATTGACATTAGTTATTGAATTTGGGAGTGAAAATATTGAAGGACAATCATTGGTATGATTTCCGCTATGCTTTGACAACTTCGAGCCCGGTCTTTTTTGGTTACGTGATCTTGGGACTTGGTTACGGACTTTATATGCATAACCTTGGCTTTTCATTTTTATATCCAACCTTAATGGCGTTAACCATCTATGGTGGTTCGGTTGAATTTGTGATTGCTAATCTTTTACTGCAGCATTTTGACCCGCTCAACGTCTTCCTGATCACTGCGGTGGTGGGCTTTCGTCAGTTCTTCTACGGAATTTCAATGTTGACTAAGTATCCCCATCATGGTTGGCAAAAATGGTTATTATTATTCGGATTAACCGATGAAACGTTTGTGATCAACTATAATTTGACTAGGGTGCCAAATGGCTGTGATTTGCGGACGGTCCAACTGTGGATCACCGCTATGGACTATTTTTACTGGGTTTTAGGTGCCTTTCTGGGCGGCTTTTTAGGGAGTGCTATGAATATCCAGGTGAAGGGTTTGGATTTTGTAATGACGGCGCTCTTTATCGTCCTTGCCTTAGAACAATTCTTGAAAGAAAAAAAGCATATCAGTTCAATCAGCGGACTGGTGATCACAATTGCTTGCCTGCTACTCTTCGGTAAGACGTACTTTTTGATTGCTACCCTGTTAATTTTAGTCGGCGAGTATTATTACTTTTACCGTCGTCAATTACGGGGAGGCGGAAATTAAATGTTTTTGTGGCAACGAATTGTTACCATTGCCATCGCGGCAGTGACTAATTTCTTGACCCGTTATTTACCTTTTCGCCTCTTTGCCAGTGGCAAGAAAGAAAAAGAAGGCTTATCGCCCTTTATCAAAGGGCTAGGTACCTTCCTGCCAGCTGCAATCATGAGCATGCTGGTCGTTTATTGTTATCGAAACATTAACTTGCTATCGGGTAACCACGGCTTGCCTGATTTATTAGCCGGGATAATCACCGTGTTGATCCACCTCTGGCGCCGAAGCATGTTTCTCTCCTTAATCGTGGGAACAGTTTCCTATATTTTATTGGTAAATTACGTTTTTTAATTACAGTGAGCTGCTACAAATTGAAGAAAGACTTCGGCAGCCGGGGAAAGGGCCCGGTTTTTCTTCCAGACCAAGACGTGACCGGTAGTAGAAATTGGACTGAAAGGGACAAAGGTGATGGAAGAATCATGATAAAGGTTTACGATTCCCTTGATTGCTAAACCATAGTAATGCCCAGAACGGATTAAGGCCATCGCGTTGCTGGGAAGGTTGTTGCTGACCTTGGCGTTGAGCTTGTGCATGTCGAGCTTTAGAACTTCACTGACCTCGTCACGGACAATGTTACGGTGCGGAATCAGCAACGGCAACTTATAAAGATCTTCTTTGGTAAAACATTTTTTCTGAGCCAGGGGATCATCAGTACGTAAGATAATTCCCCATTGTTCACGAGTGGGTAACACGAGGTAGTTGTACTTAGCGGCTTCGACCGGCTCAATGAGACAAGCGAGTTCCGTTTCGGCCTCATCGATTTGCCGCCGGAGAAAGTCACCATCCCCATCGAACAGGTTAAAGAAGACGTCTGGATGAGCCTGTTGGAATTGGTCGACCAGGTGCATTAGAAATGACGAAACGTTGGAAACGACACAACCCAGGTTAACCGTTCCGGTCAGCTCGTTTTTCTTTTGGTGAAGCTCTGTTTTGGCTTCATTCAGTAGTTGCAGGATAGTAGTTGCTCGACGCTGGAAGAGAACACCTGACTTGGTTAATTGCATTCGCCGCTGGTTACGATCGAAAAGGGTGATATTCAGTTCCTTTTCTAAGTCCATGATTTGCCGGGAAAGGGTTGGCTGGGTGATATGCAACTGTTTTGCCGCCTTTGTGATATTATTAGTTTGGGCGACGGTTAGGAAATATTTTAAAACGCGGGTATCCAAAATTGATTACCTCCAATTGTTGATAAATTCATTATAGCGCAAAGGAGTCCTCTTCATGGCAAAGCAAGCATTGATCCTTTATTATTCCCAATTTAATACTACTGCCAAGGTGGCTAGTCAGATTCACCAATTGACCGGAGCTGATATTTTACGGATTCGGGTAGCGGATAAGACCTTTCCTAATGATATGACCGCTACTGATAAAATTTATCGAAAACAGCGGGCCAGTGGTCAGTTGCCAAATTTGACGACCAAGTTACCTGACCTAAGTTATTATGATGTTCTTTTAGTTGGCGGTCCGGTCTGGGATGGACAGATTTCGTCACCAATAATGAAATTGTTAGTTCAGCTTCAGGGCTACCAAGGATTAGTTGCTCCATTTAGCACGGGCTGGAGTGATACCGGTAATTACCAGCAGGATTTTATCGCCCATGCTGGTAAGCTGACGATTGGCCCTGGCTACCATGTTCTGACTCACGTTAATCCACACTTTAGTCCCGTGACGCTAGCTTCTTGGTTACGAAAACTATAATTCATTTTTTGTATGGAATAGTACTTATAATAAGCATTTCACATTAATTGAAGGTCTCCTTATACTAAAGGTAATCAATCAATGAAGGAGATTCTAAACATGGCTAAAAACGAAGAAGCAGTAAAGAAAGACATGTTTGGCTTTGGCGAAAAGAACGTCGCTTATGCCAAGTACTTTATCGGTACCAGCTATCTGAATGGTTTGGTAGCCCCTGATGACAACGTTGATATCAACATTTCTAACGTTAATTTTGAACCCGGTTGTCGAAACGATTGGCACATTCACCACAACGGCTTCCAGATTCTCCTGGTAACCGCCGGTGAGGGTTGGTATCAAGAAGAAGGTAAGCCAGCTCGTCTGCTCAAGCCTGGTGACGTGGTTGTTATCCACGAAGGTGTTAAGCACTGGCATGGTGCCACCAAGGATTCCTGGTTCTCCCACATTGCCATCACCAAGGGAACCAGTGAGTGGTGTGAAAAGGTCGATGACGCTTATTACGATAAATTAAGTAAATAATTGAAAGGAAGGGTTTACCATGGCAAAAAAGCAAACTGCTGGTCGTGACCAACTCGGTGACTTTGCGCCGAAATTTGCGGAATTAAACGATGATGTTCTGTTTGGTCAGGTTTGGTCTCGTGAAAAAGAACTCAGCCCACGTGACCGGAGCTTCCTGACCGTGACCGCTTTAATTACCAAGGGGGCCTTTGCCCAGTTACCTTACCATATGCAAACGGCTAAGAAGCGGGATCACGAAGGAAGAAATTGTGGAAATGATCACCCAATTAGCTTTCTACGTTGGTTGGCCAAATGCTTGGTCTGCTTTCGCTGTTGCCAAGAAGGTCTGGGGTAACGACTGATTAAATTACAATTCATTTAACAGCAGCGTTAAATATCATCATAATTAATAAGATTATCTCCTAAGATAAGTCTCACCAGAATTCTGGTGGGGCTTAATTTTGTTTAAAGGAAGGTCATGTTTGATGATAGAAGCGCAAAATAGTTGATCTTATTTCAGCGATTATTAACCAATTGTGAATTAAGTATGAAAAAATTATCATAGCTAAAAACTAATTCAAATTCTTCTCATTAACCTAAAAATGACCAATTAATCGTAAATTTGTTACTCGCCCAAGCCGTTTCACCATTTTGCTTTAAAATTAACTTTTACATAATAAAAATATTTATGCTCTAAATATTGCTATTTTTTTTTCTAAAATGGAATTTATAAAATATAAATTTTATAAATTCATGCGTGCTATTAAGGAGCTGATTTTTAACCAACCAACCACCAGATAACGAGTATGGATTGGAATTGGGAGGTAAGTTTATGGTTTCAAAAAAT
>NZ_JBFLGB010000090.1:0-5041 GCF_041859915.1 Limosilactobacillus sp. | reverse complement strand
ACGTGGAGATCACGGACGAGGCGTTCGTGACCCTCGTCCAGGCCTACACGCACGAGGCCGGCGTGCGGAACCTCGAGCGCGAGATCGCGAACGCGCCGTTTCCACGGTTTCCCGGGTATTAGCCATGAACTCGGTCACGTTCGATAACCGAAGCGGTTTCCCAGTACGGGCTAAGGTAACATCCATCCCCTTGTCGAACTCACCAGAACAGATTCGAACGAAGGCGATCCGGTCCCGGTGTCGGGGATTCATGTTCGCCTGAATTTTAAACACAAAACCGGAGAATTTGTTGTCCAATGGCTTAACTACACCGCCGTCAGCAGTTTTATGATCACCCGGTGCCGGCGCAAATTGAAGGTAATTCTCCAGGAAGGTCCGGACCCCAAAGTTAGTCAAAGCCGAGCCAAAGAAAACTGGGGTCTGATCACCCCGGGCAATCTTGTCCCGATCAAGTTTGTTACCAGCAACTTCGACCAGTTCCATCCCGTCAAGGGCATCCTGCCACTCACCATCACCAGCTAATGGGTTATCACCCTTAACCTGACCATTATCATCTAATGGCAGGTAAGGTTTCTTCGGGTCGGCCGGATGGGTCAAAGCGACTCGGTGGTTAAAGCGATCATAGATTCCCTTGAATTGGTGGCCAGAACCGATTGGCCAGTTCATCGGGTAGGTTTCAATCCCTAATACTTCTTCGACTTCATTCAGAAGGTCGAGGGGATCACGGGCATCCCGGTCAAACTTATTCATAAAGGTAAAGATTGGGATACCCCGCATCTTACAAATTTGGAAGAGCTTCTTCGTCTGCGGTTCAATCCCCTTGGCGGAGTCGATCACCATGACCGCGGAGTCAACGGCCATCAATGTCCGATAGGTATCTTCAGAGAAGTCCTCATGCCCTGGAGTATCCAAAATGTTAATTCGTTTGCCTTGAAAGTCAAACTGCATCACGGAAGAAGTAACTGAAATGCCCCGCTTCTTTTCGATTTCCATCCAATCAGACTTGGCAAAGTTACCGGTCTTCCGTGCTTTAACGGTTCCGGCCTTTCGAATGATCCCGCCGAAGAGCAAGAGTTGTTCGGTAATCGTCGTTTTTCCGGCATCAGGGTGGGAAATGATGGCAAAAGTTCGCCGTTTATTGACAGCTTCAGCAAGTTCTTTTTGTGATTTCATCGATAAAATCCTTTCATTTTTATTTTCGCAAAATATCCTTACTATCTTAATATACTTTTTTACCAAAGTCTAACTTTCCAAATGGTTACAGAAAGGTTAAACTATTAGTGTTACGTTGAATCTGGGAGACAATCTCTGTTATGATAAACTATTGTTAGAATTAATTTGGTCGAGGTATTAATCGATATGGACAATAATAATCAACGCGAGTCACGCGAAAGCTATCGAAAACGGATGGAAGAGCGAATTCGTAAACAAGTGAATGAGAATCGTCAACGAGAGCGAGCAGAAGAACGGTCAACACCACCAACAGATGGCCATCCACGCTACAATCAACAAGGCAACAACTATCAGCAAACTAATACTAACTATCATCAGCCCCGGAAACGACACCATTTCAAGATGCCACGGTGGATGAAAATCCTGATCTGGGTATTGATCATCCTGGTAGCACTTGGTGGCATTTACGAATACCATAAGATCCACACTGCTGCTAATGGGATGTTCACTAACGGTAATGGTAAAATCAGTAAGAAGCTTCAAAATGGTGATCCGGTTTCCGTCTTGGCAATGGGGACCGATGTTGGTGCTCTTAACCGGGGCAATAAGGGTGGTAACACCGATTCAATGGAGCTTTTCACCATTAATCCGAAGAAGCAAACCATTACTATGACTTCTATTCCCCGGGATATTCTAGTCCGTGTTCATACCAGTGATGGTCCGGACTACGTTAAATTAAATGCCGCCTATTCACTTGGTGGGCCTAAGCAGTCTGTGAAACAGGTAAGGGAATTGCTAGGTGTGCCAATTGATTACTACGCCGTAATTAACATGGGAGTTCTAGAAAAGGTTGTCGATTCCGTTGGTGGGGTCAATGTCAATAACCCATTTGCCTTTACTTATGAAGGCCACCACTTTAAGAAGGGTCAGCAACACTTAAACGGTGCCAATGCCCTGAAGTACTCAAGGATGCGTTACCAAGATCCAAATAATGATTACGGTCGTCAAAAGCGCCAGCAGCAAATCCTTCAAAATGTTATTACCAAATTCAAGACGTCTGGTTCCATCTCTGCCGCCAACAAGATTCTCGATGCCGTTGGTGACGGGGTCAAAACCAACATTCCAATCGACGACATTGCAACCCTCTACGGTAACTACCACGGTGCAATGAACAACGTTAAGACCTACCACTTCCAAGGCCAAAATGCCATGATTGACAATGTTTCTTTCCAGATTGCTAGTCCAAAGGAAATTAATCGTGTTTCTAAATTAGTTCGTAAGCAATTGGGTCTCAAGCCTAAGACAATCGTCAACCACGAAACCAGGATGTACAAATCCCAGCCAGACTATAATGGTTATAACAAGATTAACTTCATCTTGCCGGGTGGTGCTTCCTATAATGAACCAGGAAGTGGCGATGGCAGTGATGAAGTAGTCGGTGGTCACTCATCTTCTAGCATTGAAAGTGATAATCGACAAGCACGTCGACAATCTCAAGTCAATACTTATGAGGAGCCAACTTATGGCTATGGTTACGGTACTGGCTATTCATTATATTAATAACAAACTAAAAATCATCCTCTAAAATTGAGGATGATTTTTTTATTCTATAAAATAACAAAAGATAGGTAGAAGCATAATGGTGCTTTTACCTATCTTTTGTTTATTAGGTTTCTTTAACCAACCATCAATGTTGCCGTGTAGTGAACAACTAAGTTATCACCATAATTCTTGTTTTGGTTAGTCATACTAAAGTCCCGCTGCTTATCAGCAGTTGTTGCACCATCTAACCATAATTGATAGTGATACTTGTTCCCAGCAGCATCCGTGTATTCAGGCGTATTGATACCCTCATTTAATGACATCAGGATACTATCCAGACCATTTTCACCAATCTTGGCACCCTTGACACCAGTCAGTGTCTTCGTTGTATTGCTGCCAAGTAATGTATTGAGGTTAAGAGTAGCGCCAACAGTCAATGGGTTTTGAACCTTAATGCTGTGTGATACACCATCACCAAAGTAAACTTCAGAAACCTTAGCAGTCAATGTTGAGGTAGCCTTCTCAGTCGGCGTGGTTGGCTTATTATTGTGCTGTTCATCGTAGTTAGCTGAGGTGTAGCCGTTTTGGAAGCCATGAAACATCATCAATGATTGTAGTGGGTGTCCCTGGTCATCAAACAGTGCCTGGTTATCCCAAGAACTGCCGCCCCAGGTTGGCTTGCCTTCCCAGTACAGCTTATCGTCTGTCTGGTAGCCACGAGCTGCTTCGGTTGCCCAACCACAACCGTAGACACCACTGGCATCAATGTTGTATTGGTAATAATTCCAACCGGCCTTAGCTGGGATCCAAGCAGGTTCCCACCAGAAGGAACCAAGGACAGTGCCTCGGTAATTACTACTAATTTCATTATAGAAGCCACGCATTGCATCTACTTGGCCTTGTGGACTTACCGCGTAACCAGCATTTCCGGCACCGCTCGTGGAGTTATTGGTACCATCAGAGTTCTCATCGGTAAATGGCCAACTAGTTTCGGTAATGATAACCTTCTTACCAAATTCGTTCTTAATCATACTGATGCAACCGTTAATCGTGTCCCAAACGGTGTACTGCTTGTTTGACCAGAGCCAGAACAGGTAAGCGGAGGTTGCCAAGATATCATAATCTACTCCGTGGTTCTTCCAAACATTCATGATGGCACGGTAGGTTCCTTGGTTAGCTCCTTCAAGGTGCAGAGCAATCTTAGCATTTGGCATGACTTCTCGTACCGCTCGTGATCCAGCCGACAGGAAGGCACAGCCGGCAGCAGCAGTCTTTTCATTTGTCCAGTAGTTACCATCAGTTACGGAACTCATCTTACCAGTCTGTGGATTGGTTTGTGAAATCAAGATTCCCCGAGTGATTTCGTTTCCTACTTGGACCATGCCAACGTTAACACCTGTTGCCTTCAGATCCTGCAGGACCTTCTTGGTGTAATCATAAACTGATTGCGCCATCGTGGACGTATCTTCACCTTCCCAGGCCTTCGGAATTAACTGGGTAGCTGGATCAGCCCAGAAGTCAGAGTAGTGGAAGTCCATCAGAAGCGACATGCCATGAGCCTTAGCCCGCTTAGCAAGTTGAATCAGGGTTGCTTCATCACTAGCACCACCACCATAGGTCTGCATTGTAGCATCGTATGGATCATTCCAAAGCCGGCACCGAATGTAGTTAACACCAGCTTGTTGTAGAACGTCAAATAAGTCGGCCTTCTGACCCTTAAAGTCATAGAAGGTTACACCGGCCCGTTCCAGGGAAATTAATGAACCAATGTCGACACCCCTAGCAGCGGAGTTGTTAAAGTTATTAATCTTTTCAACCTTTACAGCTTCATGTCTAGCTCCAGTATCGGAACCAGTAGCATAGGCAGTCGTAATCTGATCTGCCGTCATTTGGGTTGTTGGGATACCAGAAACTGGCTTAGCTGCTGGCTTCCCCCATGTCAGGGTTGCAGAAACATCAACCTTAATTGGGTCACCATACTTGACACCCTTATTGTTATTCATGAAGACAGTCCAGGCGTCGTTCTTCACTTTGCCTTCATTGGTTTCCAACCAATAAACATAGTGATAGTTACCATACTGGTTAGAGTAAAGCTTCTGACCAACTAAGCCGGTCTTCGTTCCTTCAGCACCCTTCAATGCATCAAAGTATAGTTGAAGAATGTTTTGTGGAATTGTTTCACCTTTTGGACCAGTGAGGATTGTGTTATTGATTCCCGCTAAAGCACCTGACAATTCTGCATTATCAACCTTGGTGCCAACCGTTAGTGGATTATTAACGGTAGCGTTATTGGAGTACACATTGGTAACAGTAGCGCTTGGTACCG
>NZ_JBFLGB010000089.1:0-5363 GCF_041859915.1 Limosilactobacillus sp. | reverse complement strand
TTATCCTTTCTTCAGTGTCCTTAAACCTTTAGGGTAATAATTTTTTATAACACCGTTATTCGCGATTTTTCCAAAACTAAAAATTAAATTATGACAACTAATCAATACAAAACCACGAAGATCGCTGTCAACTTTAACCGCCGGCTTTGCGCAGCGCGGCAAGCACGCGCTCGCGAGTGAGGGGTTCGGGGGCAGTGGGAGGGCGCTTGGGCATCACGGACAATTGCCCGACCCAAAGCAACACGCTGTCTTTGACCACCAGATAGTTCAACTGGTTTTTTATCTAAGTAATCTTGCAAACCTAAGATATCAGCAGCGTGGTTAAGAAATAAGTTTGCACTATTCAAAGATGAGAAGAAATTAGTAGCAGCTATCTTAGATAAATTTAATTTACCAAGTGAACTTAATGATTGGCCCAAGCGAGTTTTAGTTAGAAAGCAGCACGTGTTTATTCCTGCTCTCACTGGTAACAGTTAGATGGGCTGAAAATATTAAGTAATGGCTTAGAGCTAGGAATCTTAAAGAAGAAACGCTTTGAAGGCATCCCTGGCCGATAGTAGGCTTGCATGGCCGAATCGGATTTTGGAGCAATTGCCAGCATGATTGTGGCCATTGCGACGTGAGTACTGGCCCGGGGGAGACCGATCTCAAGCGCAGTATTAGCTAAATTAATCACCTGGTTCACCTTTTCGGGATCAGCCAAGCCAACATCCAGTGCGGCAGAATCTTTAAGCCGCCTGACCACTGATTCAAGATCACCGGATTGCAGAATGACAGCTAAGTAATAAAGGGCTGCATCTGCATCGGAGCCTTCAATGGAATCTTGAAAAGCTGATAAATAGTCATAATGCTTAGTAGCATCCTTATCAAAGGCAAAGTGTTGGTTACGGGCAAACTGTTCAATTTCTACCATTGTCAACTCATCTGGATGCATGGCGTGAAGGGTGTCCAAAATATTCAGCGCCACCCGGACATCTCCATTACCACTATTGGCAATCGCATGGGCTTGGTCATGGGGCAGGTCAAAATGAAGATAGTCCCGAGCTGCCCGAACTAAAACCGGCTCAATTTCGTCTGCCGAGATCGGATGGAATTCAAAGATTTGGCACCGCGAGCGAATCGCCGGCTGGATGGCCATAACCGGATTTTCGGTCGTCGTCCCAACTAACAGGATGTGGCCATTTTCTAAATAAGGTAGGAGATAATCCTGGATGGGTTTCGTCAGCCGATGAATTTCATCCAGAAGCAAGACGAACGTTTCTGTCGGGTGCTTACCAACTAGTTTTTGCAGTTGACTTTTGTTTTGAATTGAAGCGTTGAATTTTTCAAACGGCAGTTGAAGAGTTTTTGACATCACATAGGCCAAAGTTGTCTTCCCGCAACCTGGTGGTCCCCACAAGAGTAGACTCATCGGAATATGTTGAGTAATGATTTGATACAGTGGTTTGCCTGGAGCCAAAAGGTGGCGCTGACCCACCATCTGGTCCAAGGTTGTCGGTCGCATCAGGTCCGCCAACGGTTGTTTAATCGCCATCATCACTTACCCCTTTCTTAATTATTCATACTTATTAATAATAAGAAATGTTAAGCAAAAATGCGAACAATTACATTAACTTCCTCTAAACAAGGTTAAAAGGGGGTATGAATAAATTTTCGTATTATGGATTATTAAATTTCAATGCTAGGCAGCAGATAATTCAATAGTTACTAAAAGCTTAGGACCAACTAATTTTATTAGCACTCATAATTTCAACAATATCCGTCATTAATCTTAATTTCGTTTACTATATTTGCATAAATATGAAAATATCATTAGTATTATCATATATGCTTTTAATATTTTCATAAAAGAAGGAATTAAATGAAGAAAAAACAAACGAATAATGATTCTCATCATTTAAAACGAGGACTAACCAACCGTCATGTTCAAATGATCGCCCTTGGTGGAGCAATTGGGACCGGCCTATTCCTCGGTTCCGGTGAATCTATTCACTATGCAGGACCATCAATCCTATTAGGCTATTTCATCACTGGAATAATTTGCTTCTGGATGATGCGGGCGATGGGTGAAATGATGATGACGGACATCAATTTCCACTCGTTTGTCGAGGTTATTCACCGCTACTGGAGCTACCGAGCCAGTTATGTGATCGGCTGGGCTTACTGGGCTAGCTGGATTGCAATCGCCATGGCAGAGCTCACCGCGATGGGCGTCTATATCAAACTCTGGTTGCCCCGATGTCCACAGTGGTTGCCGGGTTTGATTGCCATTGCCATCCTTTTGTGTGTCAATTTAATCACCGTTAAAGCCTTTGGTGAAGTGGAATTCTGGTTTGCACTCATTAAAATTGTGGCAATTATTGCTTTGATTCTGATTGGAATTTTCCTAATGGTCTTCCACTATCACACCTCTGCTGGTGTAGCAACGCCAGCTAACCTGGTTGATCATGGTGGCTTCTTTGCTACTAGTGGACTCGATATTTTGCGTTCACTGCCGATGGTTGTCTTTGCCTTTGCCGGCATTGAAATGGTTGGGATGACCTCAGCCGAGACGCAGGATCCCAAAGAAGTAATGCCCAAGGCAATCAATGATATCCCGATTCGAATCCTCATCTTTTACATCGGTTCTTTAGCAGTGATCATGTCAATCTATCCTTGGAATATGCTCAATGCCCATACCAGTCCTTTCGTGATGGTCTTCAAGGATATTGGGATTAGTGGTGCCGCTAATATTGTTAATTTCGTGGTTCTAACTGCGGCGGCTTCGTCTTGTAACAGTGCTCTTTACACTACTGGCCGGATGCTGGCTGGCTTGACCTACACATCACGTCACTCCGCCATTCGAATGATTAGTCATATTTCGCGGTCTCAAGTACCAACCCTGGCGATCATTCTTTCCGCAATTCTGATTACTTTATCATCATTCCTCAATTACCTCGTTCCAGGGAAAGCCTTTAGTCTGATTTCCTCAGTAGCGACAACGAGCTTCCTTTTTATTTGGGGAGCAATTATTATTACTCACCTGAAATTCCGGAAGAAATATCCTAAGAAGAGCTCATTTCGAATGCCACTATCTCCGCTCTCAGACTACATTGTGCTCGCCTTTTTTGCCTTTGTAGCCTTTACAATGCTCCTAAGAAAAGGGACCTTCATTTCCTTGGCGGTAACCTTACTATGGATGCTATTCTTAACCTTGAACAGTCGACACCATAAGGATATTCGGGTTAAAAAATAATATATTATTAAAAGCGCTTGGCAGCAATTAAACTACCAAGCGCTTTACTTTATATCTACTTGAGGCCTTACCTAACCAACACAGTATAGGTGGCAATAAAGGCCAAACTCAGCACTAGTAAAATCATACAGTACCGACCGTTCCAACGCAACGCCACGGTCGCTGAATTGACCCCTAAAATATTGGCGATCACCACCACGATCCCGGCAAATGGTGACATCGTGTAAGACAAGACACTACCAATATTTAACCCTAGAGCCAGTACCAAAGTGGTAAATGGTAAGTGGATTCCCATCATTACTTGGCCAAGAAGAGTTACCGAAGCCAAGGGGTGAATACCAATTAAAGAAAGCAGTACCACTAAAAGTGGGATCAAGATCAACGCTCCCCATGATAAATGAATGATAAAAGGTGAAACTGCTTGACCAATCATTCGGGAAATTGGTGAATGCTCAAAGGCATTGGAAAAAAGGCCAATTGCCACAAAGAACGGGGCAAGACCACCACCACGAAGCAAGCCATTTTGCAGGAAGGCATTAGCAGCTTGCTTAGTCTGTCGATGACTAGTATCGGCACGTTGCAGGATCATTACCCATCCCCAAACAACAATTAATCCGGCCATGGCAACATCGATCATTGCTTCACCTATCTTAAAATGAATAAGAGTAAAAGCAATCGTAAGCAGGGCCACCACCGCCAGGACAATTTGCAATACCCGAGCCAAGGAGTGATTAACATTAGTTTGGTCATGCTGAGTAGTAACACGGCCTTGCATGTAAGAAGCATGCCCTTCCATTAGCCAAACAAGGCCTAGTCCGAGCAGACCAAGAATAAAACTTGGGGCAAATAATCTTTGTAATGGGACACGGGTAATCGTGCTAATCAAGAAAATGGTTGCCGCTCCAGGAGCCCACAAGGTGCCAAGGGTAAAAGAGCGACTAATCGCAACTGAAGAAAATTGCTGGTAATTTTCCCCCAGTCGTTGTTTAATCGTTGGCCCTAATACCGAATAGATGATTGGAACTGTTCCCATTGAAAGAATACTCGAAAGTAAAAAAGTAATTAGCATAATGAAGCCAAAAAAGCCCCGATTAGTCGGCAACTTTCCATTTACCAAGGCAATAATCGAATCTTGATAGTGACCAATGGTAATTGGCATCGTAAACAACTGCATCACGATTAGCAAGACAATCAAATTATCCATCGAGTTGATTGCATTACACGTCATCAGAAAAGGAAAATGACTCAAAACGGCAATTAACAAGCCGAGAAGAAAGAAGATCCCGGTTGCCCACTTAAATGCCGTGCCAAGGTGATGAAAGCCAGCTACCAACACCAATAAAGAAACAATCGCCAAGACCCCGGCAGTTTGTTTAGGCCAAATTAGACCCACTAAACTACCGATAACCAACAAGATTAACAGTCCACGTTCGATTTTATTAACCATCACTAGTTTCATTTTTACCACTTATTTAAATGCCCGTGCTTTGATAACCAAGCTTGCCTTAGCCAATACATTATCGACCAATTCATCACGGAAATCGTTATAAAAGAAACGGTTAGCAATGTTCATCGGCCGTCGTAATGCATAAACGGTCAATGTGTAACGGTGCGGTTTGTCCGGCAGCATCGGACCGGCATAGTGACTGATGACGTACTGGTCGTCCTGGTCATAAAAGCGTGAACTCCAACTGTTTATCCCCTGCGGCCCCTTAAAAGTACTACTGAAATCTTCTGCAATGCTTTCCGTTGGCAGGTTAGCCGCCAACCAATGAATAAATGGAAAACCGGTCCGGGGAACCGCATCATAATCAATTAAAGACAGAGCTAAGCCCGCTGCCGCTTGGGGAATTTCAGTCACTTTAACAGGAAAAGAGATTACTGGTTGGCCAGCTCTTTTGACTTGGGCATACTTAGAATACTTATCTAGTAAGAAACCGTCTTTTGACGTTGGGACTGTCAATTGCATATTCGTTCTTCCTTTCTAGTGAACTACTCGGTCATAAATGACCGAGCTTCTGGGAACACGAAGTAGTATTTAGGATCTTGCACGTGTATTCACGCTACCTAACTTACAGAACTCCGTTCTTTTACCAAGGCTAGTTCCTAGCCAACGGCTTTTAATCCT
>NZ_JBFLGB010000088.1:0-5740 GCF_041859915.1 Limosilactobacillus sp. | reverse complement strand
GGGATTCATTGATAATACGGTGTACAAAAAGCTGAAAGATAAAGAAAAGGTCATGCTTGATGCAATTGACGGCCAATTGCTTGTCCCTGAATATACTGATGATTATCTACAAGAAGTTAAGGATATTGTCATGGGGAGGTACAAGTAGATTTGAAACCGGATGAGAATAAATTTGGCGGAAGTAGTGAAGAGAAAATTCCATTTTTTATGGTGACACTTCCAAATAAGACAATGAGTATAAAACTAAACAGGGCTTTAGACAGTGATGACAGAGAACTTGCACATACTTTTGCGGAAACTTTGGGATTATTAAATCAGTTAGTTAAAATTTTCTATATATGTAATGATGCACATGATTATTTAATATTCAGTATTAATCGACTAGAAAATACGGTCGAATCTCATACCCATGTGGCTAGGGCAATAATTGACTTCCTCTCGGATTCTAGACTGATTATTAATTATTTAGAAAATTGGACTAAAAGTAATTTAAGCTCTGAATATTATCAAAAATGGCTTGAATTTGAGCATGGGATGTTTGATCGATTCGTGTCTTATAGAATTGGATATCATCTTAGGAATATAGCACAGCATAAGATATTTATTATTGGTAAAATTAATGAACACATAGTTGATAATGGCAAATTAAAAAAGGATATTTATCTCAACAAATCAGTACTGGATAATAATTTCTATAACAAAACAAAAACATCAGCTAACTTTTTTGAAAATGATAGGAACCTGTCAATAATGCCGCATTTAGAAAATTATTTTTTAGGAATTCAGTATCTATATCTAGATGCAGGTAGAAAATTCTTTGATGAAAACAAAGAAAAAATAAATCAAATGATTAAATTGTGTGAATCAAAAGGCTATAGTTCCAGGATTTATCATGGGGTTACAAATAGTAAAAAGATTAACGAAAATAATTGGGATGTTGATGCGTCAGAAATTATCACTGTGCCTAAAATTGTTGATGTGCTGAAAATATTAAATGAGGAAAAAATAGCTAATATCAACTTTAATATTAAAGGTATTTCATGATTAAAAAAAATACACATATCACTGTTCAATATAGATAAGTTTTCCCACAAACCAACAAAATCCGTGAACTACTATTCATCACTAAAATCCTTCAAGATTCAACATTTTAGATTCGAGTAAACAGATGTACTGCTTTTAGTTAGATATCCAAAACCGCCTTAACTAGCGGTTAATTAAGAATGTGTAATTGATCAACTAAGCTCGTGGCAGAACAATAATTAACGGTGCTCTTCTCCTATTGCTGGGAGGAGGGTCTTTTTAAGTTCGCTGAGTTTACTTTTGCAAGTGAATGATGTTACAATAAATCCTGTTATTGAGGGGGATCATAATGTCTAAATTACTATCATCAGCAACGGTTGGCGGGTTAACGTTGAAAAACCGGGTAGTGATGTCACCAATGTGCCTGTTTGATGTTCAGCAACACGACGGGATGCTAACGCCGGTTCACTTTGCCCACTATGTTCAACGGGCGATGGGTCAGGTGGGGTTGATTATTATTGAATCCACCGCGGTGGATCCCGATGGCGGGATTACCAACCGTGACCTGGGATTGTGGAATGACCAGCAGGGCCAGGAGCTGGCCAAGCTAGTAAGGGTGTTGCATTCACTGGGCGCCAAGGTCGGCATCCAGTTGAACCATGCCGGACGCAAAGCACAAAATGCCGAGCACTTAATGTCAGCCGGCGCGGTGGCCTTTGACGATGAAATTGGCACACCAGCACCAATGACCACGGAGCAAATCCACCACCTGGTGGACGAATTTGGGGCAGCTGCCAAGCGTGCTCAGGATGCCGGCTTTGACATGATCGACGTTCACGCGGCCCATGGCTACCTGCTTGACCAATTCCTCTCACCACTGGTTAACCAACGAGACGATGAATATGGTGGCAGTCTGGCAAACCGTTACCGCCTGCTGCACGAAGTAGTCAGTGTCGTCAAGGAGCACTTCAACGGCACGATTTGGACCCGCCTGTCACTGACTGACTACCTGTTGGCTGACCAGCAGAATAGTCTTACCGACTGGCAGCAAGTGGGGAAGTGGCTAGCCGCTGACGGGGTTAGCCTGTTGGATATTTCGACTGGCGGCTTATTGCCAATTAAGCCGGACTTCCCTATTCACGATGGTTACCAAACCCGCTTTGCCACGGCAATGAAACAGGCAGTTGACATTCCCGTCTCAACGGTCGGCTTGCTCGATAATCCGGGCCTCGCTGAATACATCCTACAAAATGACCAGGCAGACCTGATTATGGAAGGCCGCGCCTTGTTGCGGAACCCGAACTGGGTCGCCAAGGCGGCTAAAGAGTTACATGAACACGACTTGGAGCGGTTCTCTTATAATCACTCTTACTACCGGGGCTTGAAGTATCTGTAATACCAATAATGACTGCTGACGAACGTTAGCAGTCATTTTTTGGTCATCTTTGAATTATCCATCGACAAAATAATTCTACGAATATATAATAACTGTGGAATTAATTTTTCGACGAAAGGATGATATTTAATGACAAACTTTGTGTTACTCGGTGGGAATGGTTATTTAGGACGGAATTTTGTACAATATGCCCAGAAGCAAGAACCGTCAGCGCATTTCTATGTAGTATCGCGGTCGGTGAGAAACCGGCTTGTTGACCCGGCCATCACCAATATTGCCGCGGATATTACTGTTGATGCCGTGATTCCGGATTTGCCAGCGCAGATTGACTACGTGGTTGACTTTATTGGCGGGCCGGCGAAGGATCCAGCAGAATCACTGGCCATCAATGACGACCCCGCTGCATTGATGCAAAAATTAGCTGAAGACCACCAGGTTAAGGCGATGGGCTTTATTGGCGGGTTGCTGGGACCTAAAGAATTTGTTCAGGCCAAAAAGCGTATCATTAGTCGCCTGCAACAGTCACCGGTGCGGTTGGCTTACGTGGAACCAACCCTGGTTTACGGTAATGGCCGCCACGATGCGATGACCCGCTGGGTACCGTTGCTGAAGGGTGCGGGGGTCTTTGCTAAGCGGCT
The DNA here is from genome assembly GCF_041859915.1 of Limosilactobacillus sp. Classification (GTDB taxonomy): domain Bacteria; phylum Bacillota; class Bacilli; order Lactobacillales; family Lactobacillaceae; genus Limosilactobacillus. The sequence goes on along the minus strand of NZ_JBFLGB010000088.1, from coordinate 2,683 downwards.
GCGGCCGGTGACGGTTAACGAAGTGGTAACACAATTATGGGAAAGATTGGTAAGAACCAATGAAACTAAGCAAGGGCTTTGAACAAGCTATTTATGTGATCGTAATATTGGAAATTAAAGGACAGGGGCAGCCAGTGAAAAGTACGGCCCTGAGCCACGAACTGCAGGTGTCTGATTCGTCGCTCAAGAAAGTGTTGCGCAAGCTGGTGTTGGCCAACTTGATTAAGTCGGTCGCCAGTAAAGACGGGGGCTTTCTGCTGGCCCGGCCCATTGACCAGATTTCGCTTCGTGACGTCCTTCTGGCGGAAGAAGGGGCGCAGCCGATTCAGTTCAATAACCGCCATCTGGCCAAACAAATCTTTGCTTATCCCCAAGAGCGCGACCACATCGCTTATAGCGAACAGTTAATTAGTCAGGCATTGAGGGGAGCCACGGCTGCTTATGAAGAATCACTGGCACAGTTTACCCTGGACAGGTTATTGAAGAAAAACCAGTGAGTTGTCGGCTAACGGAGTGTGCTGTGCCCTGAAGAAGGATGCCAACCAACCTTGTTAAACTGCTGTCTTGATGGAGGTCGGCAGTTTTTAATTTAACGGGAAGTTAACTAATGTAATTACTTTAGTAATCACTTGATGGTATAATGACAAAAAGAGGGTGAGTTAATGAATAAAGTAAAGGCGCGAATTCAGGGAAATGCGATTGTCGTAACAATCCCCAAGGCGTTTCATGTTCAGCCTGGGACAGAATTTCAGTTTAAAAAGGGTAAAAACGGGGCTTTATTATTAACGCCAACCAAAAAAGTTCCGGCAAGTATGAAAGAACTTTTTAAGGACTGGCATGGTACATACCAGCAGCCTGATGATTTAGCTGATTGGCAAGAAACGACTCCTCAGGTAATGAGTTATGGTAAAAAAACTGAAGCAAGGTTCCATTATTTACATTGACTTTGATCCTTCGATTGGTTCTGAAATTCAGAAAAGAAGACCGGCAGTGGTTGTCAGTAATGATCTTCTTGCGGAAACTTCACCATTTGCGTGGGTAGTTCCTATTTCTCACAGTCATTTTAATGGCCCGGATTATCCGTTACATGTCCGGTTAGACGGCCGAACACAGGTTAGTGGAACTATTTATGTCGAACAATTGAGATCTTTTGATTTTCGGCAAAGAAAATGGCAATTTGTGGAAAGCTGCCCAACGGATATTTTCGAAGAAGTCATCCAAAAGGTCAGTTTGGTGCTTCATTGGGATTAATTTATGTCAATAATTGATGTGGTAAGAAAAATTTTTCTGGTGTGGACTGATAAAGCTTGATGATTGTTAAATTATCAGCTACCGAGATTGGATGATATTGGTTACACAGTTAAACTGGTTTGGTGATAATCCATGGATAATTTTGATTTTAAAACACTGCAAATTTTTATTGCGGTTTGTCAGTTTCATAGTTTTAGCAAGGCCGGTAATGCGCTCTACCTGGACCAGTCGACCGTTAGCAAGAAAATTCGCCAGTTGGAAGACGCCACTGGCCGTCAGTTGTTTAACCGGACGCCACAGGGGGTGACCCTGACTCCCCAAGCAGAAGAAATGCGGCCCCGGGTAGAAAAACTGCTGGATGATTTTAAGCAACTGCACCTGCCCATTAAACTGAGCCTAGCGGATCTCCGGGTAGGACTAATGGACAATATCGCCGCCTACCACTATGTTGACTTCCTGACGAAGAAAATTGACCAGCTCAAATGAAGTGCAACAGAAAAGTTAGGCAAAGTTAAATAGTTAAACTCGTAAGGCATGGTTCCGGTATTCAACCGGTGTCATGCCTTTTGTTTTTAAAGAGATTCGTTGGTTGTTGAAACGATATACATAGTCTAAGGAAAGCTTTTTGAACTCTCCAAAATCTTTACATGGCGTAAATCCATTAAACAGTTCCGTTTTGTATAGGTGAAAGAAACTCTCAATGGGCGCATTGTCATGGCAATTGCCCTTACGGGACATGCTTTGAACAAAATGAAGATTAGCTAGTGTTTTGGCATAGTAAACCTGCTGATATTGCCATCCTTGATCTGAATGAATAATAGGATGGGCATTATCAGGTAATTTTTGCAGTAATTCATCAATAGTACTTTTGACCAGTTGTAGATTAGGATGATGACTTACTTGAAAAGCCAGTACTTCCTTACTAGCTTCATCAACCATAGCTGAAACATAAGCCCACTGTTGATTAGCTAGTCGTATCTGAGTGATATCGGTGTGGATGACTTGGTATGGTTTCGTTGCTGTAAAGGATTGTTGGAGAACATTCTGTGCAATTTTTCCAACAGTACCGCGATAGGATGAATATTTACCACTACGGTGTTGGTTATACATACTTACTTGGACGCCTAGCTGACGCATGATGCGGGTAACTGTGGCGTCGGCTAAGTGAATCCCGTCTTGATCAAGTAAAGCTTTCACGCGACGATAACCGTAGGTTCGTCGTCCGCGATAAAGCCCCTGCCTGCTAATCGCCAACACTCGTTGTTTAACTTGAGCGTATTTATCGTAAGGGTTAGCGATGCGCTTCCGCTCATCGTAATAAGTTGCTCTCGATAATGAGATTCTTTGGAGGAGCTTACCAACCGAGTAACGCTGTTTCTTAGGAAGCTTAGCTTGATCAGCCCTGATCTGATCCACTATTTGTGTTTTTTGT
>NZ_JBFLGB010000087.1:0-5860 GCF_041859915.1 Limosilactobacillus sp. | reverse complement strand
CAGCGGCTTAGTCGGTGGCCATAATGGCGGCAATAGTCTGGAATAAATCAGAAAGCAGGTGTTTGATATGACTTTTTATGATACAGACCAAGCAGATCAGGTAGCTACGGAATTTTTCGATTATTATTACCATGACCGTGGCAAGGTTAAATGGGATGGCTATTTTCTCTCTGAACATCAGGCAGCACTAAAAAAGCATAAGGTAGATGCCACAAAGGGATTAGTTGATGAGGACTTTTAAATTATTCTTCCAGTTGCCTAATTTCCTGCTACAATGGTCAGTGTAACGGGTCATTAGTTCAGTTGGGAGAATGTCTGCTTCGCATGCAGGAGGTCGCGAGTTCGAATCTCGCATGATCCATAGTATATGACGACTAATCATGATGAATCACAAATCCTTATTATCTGAGGATTTGTGATTTTTTGTTTTCACAAGAAATCATATAAAATCACAAAGTTGGTGAACATTAAAAAAACAAAACTACTGTTTTAAGCAAATTATTTTCTAATAATTATGCGCAACTTTATACAAAAAGCCGCCCTCTTTAGGGCGACTTTTTTTACAGTTAAACCTCATGTTATACTAAAAAAGTGCACTGGTTACCACCAATGCACAAGCTCAAATGAAAGAAGCTGATCTCTTTGGGGACGTTCTTTATTGCGCTTGGCTGGTGGTGTATTGCAGTACACCAGAACAAGAGCGCTACCGTTAAGCTATCAGCCCAATTGTTGAAGTAATATACCTTCATCACGGCTATATTATAGCATGGTTTAGCGACTTGAGCGACCGTCTAGCTTCTCAGTTAGGCGGCTTTTCTGTACAAAAAAGAGCTCCGCAAATTGCGCAGCTCTAATGTATTAATGAAAGTTGTGAAATTAGTTAATCAGCAACAACAACGTAAGACTTAATGACCTTCCGTTGATCCATCCCTTTGTAGGCTGCATCAATGTCGTCAAGGCTGAAGCTCTTAGTGAAGACCTTACCAGGGTTGATCTTGCCGTCGAGAACTGCCTTAAGTAGGACGGACTTGTCATAAGTCGTAACGGAAGCTGGACCACCAGCGACAATCGTATTCTTGTAGAATGGAGTGGTCATGTCCTGGTTAGGAGTATGTGGTAAACCAACCCGGCCGACAATTGCGCCAGGACGACCAACCTTCATGGCAGTATCAGTAGACTGTTCAGTACCGACACATTCAAGTACGGCATCGGCACCTTCGCCATTGGTTAGCTCCATGATCTTCTTAACAGCTTCGTCACCACGTTCAGCAACATTATCAGTAGCACCGAATTCCTTAGCTAAGGCCTGTCGATCAGCATGCCGACTAGTCGAAATAATTCGCTTGGCACCACGCAGTTTAGCGGCAATAATTCCACAAAGGCCAACGGCGCCATCACCCATTACAACGACAGTATCACCAGCGCTAACGTTAGCAACCCGAGCGGCATGGTAACCAGTGGCCATAACATCAGCCAGGGTTAATAGGGACTTAAGCATTCCCTCGCTATAATCACTTGGCTTACCCGGAATCTTGACCAGTGCCCATTGACCATGCTGGAAGCGAATATATTCAGCCTGGACACCATTACTGAAGTTGTCACTATGGCTCAGGCAGGAACCATCAAAACCAGCTCGACAAGCGGAGCAATGACCGCAGCCGTGGGTAAATGGTGCAATTACGAAGTCGCCTGGCTTAACCGTGGTAATAGCATCACCGACTTCTTCAACGATTCCAATGGCTTCGTGGCCAGAATTTTCTTCATTTGGCTTTACGGGATTGATGCCACGGAAGTTCCAAAGGTCGGAACCACAGACACAGGTCCGTACGACTTTGATGATGACATCATCTGGTGCCTTGATGGTTGGCTTATCGATATTAACCAACTTCATTTCGCCCTTTTTAGCAAATACAGCAGATTTCATAGCTAGGTTCTCCTTTCTATAATCACTTTTATTATAATTGGTTAGTTCACAAATTGGTAATACTTATAATTAATGCTTTGCAATGCTAAAAATGAATAGTTGTGAAAATGTGAAAGAATGATGACTTCTTGGCCGGATTACGGGCATCAAGCAGTGGGGAATGTTAAACTAAAATAAAAATGTAGTTATTCAAAAATAAGGGAGTGCGATCAAATGAACATTCTGATGATTGAGGATAATCACTCCGTCTGCGAAATGATGGCAATGTTCTTTAAGAAGAATCATTGGGACTATGAATTCGCTTATGATGGAGTGGCCGCTGAAGATAAGTTCACGGCTAAGCCGAATAAGTGGGATATTATTCTTTTGGACCTTAACTTGCCTAAAAAGGATGGAATGCAAGTAGCGGCCGATATTCGTCGGATTTCACCAACGGTACCATTGATCATGCTAACGGCTCGGGATACCGAGAGTGACCAGGTACTGGGCTTAGAGATTGGGGCCGACGATTACGTTACTAAACCCTTCAGTCCCATTACCTTGATTGCACGGATGAAAGCTCTGCACCGTCGAACACAGCTTGGTAAGCTTAGTCAACAGCAGCAGACAACGGATGGCTTTGATGTTGAGACCAAGCATTTCAAGATGAATACTAAGACACGGGAAGTTTTTCTTTTTGGTAAGGCGATTGCTGACCTCACACCGAAGGAATTTGACCTATTAAAAACTTTAGCTTCGAAGCCGCGACAGGTTTTTACCCGGTCCCAATTATTACAACTAGTTTGGGATTATGAATACTATGGGGATGAACGAACGGTAGATGCTCATATTAAAAAATTGCGGCAGAAGCTAGAAAAGGTTGGACCCCAGGTTATTAAGACGGTTTGGGGTGTTGGTTACAAATTTGATGACGAAGAGGAATAAGTTTTAAGTATGAAATTAATGTATCGCTTGATGTTGACCTTCTTTACGATTATCATCATTCTGCTTATTATTCTTAGTATTTCCTTTGTTCAGGTAACTGATAACACGCTTTATCATAATACTTGGAATCAGATGAAGAACTATTCAGATAGTCTAGTTCAGGATTCAATTCGTTACGATCCTGCTCACCGCCGATTTATTGGCTTTGCTACTCAGTCATTGGAAACTAATGCTAACCTGTTAACCCGGCAAAACGTTCATTTTGCAATGTATGATACTTCTCATCACGAAATTTATGCTAGTAATGGTTTTACACCGAAGATCAGTGCCGAACAATGGCACCAATTGAAAGCAGGTAAGGTGATCTGTACCAAGGAAACAATGGCCAAGATTAGCCAGCGGGTGGCCGATACGTCAACGCCACAGATTACTGAAGTCTTAAAACCTTACTTCTACAAGGGTAAGCTGGTGGCGGTGGTGGCGACTGCTACCTTTGTTTCAACGATTAAAGAAAATATGCACCAGATTGTTCTTAACTTGTTGGTAGCATTTGTAATTGCTGCCTTACTGACCTTAATCGTCAGCTACTTCTTGGCCCGTTCAATTACGCAACGGGTGGAACGGTTGCGTAACGCGACGCACGAGGTTGCCAAAGGAAACTATGATGTTCAGGTTGCCGCGACTGGAAATGACGAGGTAGCAGACTTGGCACAGAGCTTTAATACCATGACTCAGTCCCTAGATGCATCGCAAAAGGAAATTCGTCGTCAAGAGGAGCGGCGTCGGCAATTTATGGCTGATGCTGCCCATGAGATGCGGACGCCACTGACTACGATTAACGGTATTTTGGAAGGACTAGAGTATGATGCAATTCCGGAGGAGGATAAACAGCATAGTATTCATTTAATGAAAAATGAAACTAAGCGTTTAATTCGGTTGGTCAACGATAATCTGGATTATGAAAAGATTCGTACTAATCAGATTTCAATGGAACGTAAAGTCTTTGATGCAGCGGCCGTTTTGAATAATTTACAGGAACAATTAACTAAGAAGGCTCAGGGTCAGGGTGACCGGTTGCAGTTAGATGTGCCAAGTGATCTGCGAGTTTATGCTGACTATGACCGGTTTGTTCAGATCATGTTTAACATTATTCAGAATGCCATCCAATTTACCACTAATGGGACTATTAAGGTCAGTGGCCGGCTTGAAAAGACAGGTAGTCGGTTTAAAGTGGCCGATAATGGAATCGGGATGACCAAGGATCAACTCGCTAATATTTGGGAACGCTACTATAAGGCCGACCGCTCTCGAATGAATACTAAGTATGGTGAGTCAGGATTAGGCCTGGCAATTGTTCATCAATTGGTTCACCTGCACGGCGGTAAGATTACCGTCGAGAGTACTTATCATCAGGGAACTACTTTCACCATTTTCTTCCCTAATCGGGATCATGCACCGCATTTGATAAATAAAAATTCAGAAAAATAAATATTGCTTTATTCCGCTATCTAAAAGTAACTAAACCCGTTTGATCAATTAGTAACGAATAGAAAACGCTTGCGAAAACGTTTGCATTGTGCTAAATTTTTATCTTGTAGTATTTGTTATTGATTGATAGGAGAGAGATTTATTATGGTTTACTTACTTGCTTTAATCCCAGCTATTGGTTGGGGAATTATGCCACTGATCACTGGTAAGATCGGCGGTTCAACGATTAACCAGATGTTTGGTATTGGTGGTGGTGCCTCGATCGTGGGGATCATTGCCTTTTTGATCGGTCACCCGGCGGTCAGCACGACCGGTTTCTGGTTCTCTGTTCTCTGTGGAGCACTTTGGACGATTGGGCAGATTGGTCAGTTCGTTTCCTTCAAACGGATGGGTGTTTCCAACACCATTCCGCTGTCCACGGTTCTTCAGTTAGTTGGTAACTCCTTAATTGGGGTCATCATTTTTGGCGAATGGCGTGGTGCCCGTGCTCTGACGATCGGCTTTATTGCCCTGTTGGTAGTGATTATTGGGGCTTTGATGACCTCCGTTTCTGATGGTAAGACTGGCAAGAAGGTCACCGTTCAAAACTTTATCTTTCTGCTGGTAACGACGATTGGTTACTGGGTTTATTCCGCCTTTCCCAAGATGCCAATTGTTAGTCATGAAGATGCACTTGGTGTTTTCCTACCAGAAATGCTGGGAATTCTGTTGGGTTCTGTAATTTACACGATTGCTTCAGGTCATGCCTATGCCTTTAAGCAGAAGGAACAATACTTGAACATTCTTGGTGGCTTGTCATGGGGGATTGCGGCCTTAGCCTATATCTTTGCCGGTCGGGCCCTGGGTGTCACGGTTGCCTTTGTCTTTACCCAGTTAAACGTTGTTATTGCCACGATTGGTGGGGTCTTTGTCTTACATGAACAAAAGACCCATCGTGAAATGGGCTTCACAGTTGGTGGTATTATCCTGATTGTTCTTGGTAGTATTGGAACGATCTTTGCTTAAAATAATTATGAATTTAGATTGATCAATGGGTTCTAACGTCTAGAGAAGGATGTTGGAACCCTTTTGTTATTATGCCGATTTTCTTTAAATTCTTGATTGCAAGCACATTGAGAATCCGCTATCATTTAGGGTGTACTTATATAATTAATTAGATAGAAAGAAGTTATTTAAACATGGCTCATGTTTCATTAGATACACAAGGCTTGAAGCAGTTTGTTAATGCTAACGAACTCGGTGAGATGCAGGCAATGGTCAACGCCGCCGATGAAGAATTGCGGAAGTTGATTGCTATGGCGCCCGCGCAGGCGACCGGGCCAAAATACTGTCAACGCTGTTTCGGGATGCTATTGCGGTCCAGTCGTTCAGGGCGTCCGGCTATGACATGGCGCCGCTGTATGCGGAAGACGCCCGGCAAATGCCTATCGTCTCAGGTGAGGAACAGTATATTGAGCGCTGGTCGTTCGAGTGCGCGATGCAATTGAACCCGCTGATTACGCTAGCCCAAGAAACAGCCAACGA
>NZ_JBFLGB010000086.1:0-5894 GCF_041859915.1 Limosilactobacillus sp. | reverse complement strand
TTATTAGGCCTGGGTATGCTAGTACCTATTGAGGATTAAGCTGTGAGGCTTAATTAAACTCGGGTGGTAACACGTTTAAAAGTAACGTCCCGAAAAGTGGTAATGAACTGCTTTTCGGGACGTTTTGTTTTATCAAGGGGGGAATTGCGAATGCAAAGAAGAAAACGTCGTCAACGGCGAAATTGGTTAATTGGAATTATTATTGTCCTAATTATAGTAATTGGGCTTGGTGGCTTAATCTATCAACGGCATGAACAATCGGCAACGAGAACAGTTCGTTTAGGATTGGTGGGGACTGACTCTGAACCGGTCTGGAATAATGTGCGGGCACGGCTTAAAAAGGAACATATTAATATTAAGTATGTCACTTTCAATGACTATGTTCAGCCAGATGTTGCCTTGAAGGAAGGAAAAATTGACATGCATTCCTGTCTGACTCGGTATTACTTTGACTCCTATAACAAGAGTCAACATGCTCATCTAGCTAGCATCGGTAATACCGTAATTTCACCACTGGGTGTCTATTCTAAAAAATATAAACATATTAAAAATTTGCCAGATGGGGCGACTATCGCTATTCCAAATGAACCGACCACACTGGGACGAGGATTGAATCTTTTACAGCAGGCAGGGTTGATTAAGGTTAAGAGTAATAGTGGGATTAAACCATCCCTTAACGATATTACTGCCAATCCTAAGCATTTACGGTTTAAGGAAGTTGACCCAGCTGAAACTGCACGGGCCTTGCCATCAGTTGATGCTGCGATTATCAATGGCAACTATGCCGTTGCTGCTAACCTTCAACCGAAAAAGGATGCAATTTATCTAGAGCCCGTTAATAAGCAAGCTAAACCATATGTCAATATCATTGCGGTCCAGGCTAAGAATAAAAATAACCCGACTTATCGGAAAGTGGTTGCGGCTTACCAGACAGAAGCCACTAAGCAGGCAATTGAAAAGACCTATCACGGTGGTCAAGAAGCCGCATGGCCAATTTACGGACGAAAATAACAATTATTAGTGAAAGGAGTAAGAAAAATGAGTCTTGATACAGCAATTTTTGCAGGAGGTTGCTTTTGGTGCATGGTGAAACCGTTCGATACCTATCCGGGAATTAAAAAAGTGGAATCTGGGTACACTGGTGGCCACGTTGCTAACCCAACTTATGAACAAGTCAAATCTGGTACAACTGGTCATACCGAAGCGGTGCGAATTACTTTTGATCCGGATGTAGTTTCTTATGATGATTTAGTGACAATTTATTGGCATCAAACTGATCCAACTGATGCTATGGGCCAGTTCCAGGACCGGGGTGATAATTACCGCCCCGTTATCTTTGTAAAAAATGATGAACAACGGCGGATTGCTGAAGCTTCTAAAAAGAGACTAGCAGAAAGTGGCCTCTTTACAGATCCGATCGTTACTAAAATTGAGAATGCTCAGCCCTTCTATTTAGCTGAAGACTACCACCAGCAATTTTATCAAAAGCATCCAGATCATTTTGCGGCCCAAGAGGCTGGTGGCCGTGAACAATTCAAAAAGAAGTATTGGAAATAATAATATTGGATTTAAACCCAAAAGGGACCCGCTGATAATTATCAGCGGGTCCCTTTAATGATCATTGTTTTAGTTGTTCATCAACAGGTCAAGCAGTTCACGAGCAGATTCGTGAAGAGCCTCCTTGGACTTATCGTTGCCTAGGTGAGTGTAAATTTCACCAACGTAGACACCGTCTTTAAAGAACTTATTGAAGACCTTGTCAATAATTGGCTTCGTTCGTTCTTGTTCCTGAAGTGGGCCAAATGGGTTAGCAAAGAAGGTGGTACTCATACCGACTTCATCGGTTGTGCCAAGAGCCTTCCGCTTACCAGCTAAGAAGACTTTCTTAGCCTCATCTTCAGTCTTAAACTGGTGAAGGCCAACTTCACTACTGTAGTTATTAGCATAGAGCCACATATCAACAGGGTGGTGTGCAATAACACGTTTATAGGTATCAGCTGGGATAATTACCCGAGCGTTCTTTCGTTCAGGGTTGAGATAGACACCACGATCCATGTTATTGAAGGCCACGGCAGAACTGAGGTCATCAAGACGAACAAAGGCCCCGGTTTCAGTTCCTTGGGCGTATAATTGACCATTTTTACCAATGGCGAAACTGCCCATGTCGTCGAAGATTGTTTCCATGTCCACAATCTTATCATCAGCAATTTCTTGGAGTGCTTCAATGGATTCAGACTTGCCGGCACCGGAATCTCCAAAGAAGACAACATTCTTTTCCTTACCATTAGTGAAGTGAATTCGCATCATGGAACCATGAATTGGTAATTTACCATTATAAATCTGGTGTAAATTATGAACAGTCAGGCAAATCTTCTTCATGTAGCCGAAGTAAGTCGTCTTATCGGTGTATGGAACTTCACCGATCCAGATATTGTTTTCGGTATCGTGGTAATAGTGGGAAACCATTCCTTCAGTCTTTTCGAGCCCAAAGAGGACGATCTGGTCTGGCTTATGACCTTCCACTTCAGCTGGGGATGCCAGTTCAAATAGGTTCGAAAGGGCAATCCCATTGACTAGGTAGTCAACGTTGAAGTAAATGTAAGCAAGACTGGTACCAATCTTAGCTGGATAGCAATACCATTGTCCCCTTTTACCATGAAAACGTTTAATTGGGTTTTCATCGACAGCTGTAAAGACACCTTCACGTTTATTACTCTTGGTGTGAAGCATCATTGGTGGGCGCAATGCTACGGAATTGATGAAGTCAATATCTTTTAGTACTTCATAACCCTTTGGCATTGGCCAATTATGTGGTTCAACCAGCATAGCAGCATTAGTAGCAGCATTGACTTGCCGGTAAGTACGGTTCTTAAAGCCTTGTAATTTCTCTTCGACAACCCGGTAGAACTTTCGAACTAGTTCATTTAAATGGGTGTCAATTACTTTATACTCGTTGCCAGCAATTTTATTATTATTGTAGTTAACTACGGAAACCCGTAACAAGGAACGGTAGTATGAATAAAGAGCTTCAATGCTGGCCAGAATGTCTTCGCGTTTGTAGTCAGCATATGCATCCTTATCATTGACTAAGATCTTTTTAAGAACTGTCACGTATTCTTCTGGAGTGGCATTATCAAAATCGTCTTCATCGTAATCTAAATTGAGTGAGTCCAGGTAAAGCTTAACGATGTCAAAGAATTCATTGCTGTTAACTAGTGAATAAAGGTCGTTATAGTAAGCTTTACTAAGATTCAGGGTAACGACGCCACGATCGGCGTTAGCATACAGTGCTTGACCTTGAATCTTTTGACTGTTCTTTGTCGTCATCTGTACCATCAATCCTTTCATCTATTCAGGCTTGAACCCATTATAGTGTATTTTTAGAGAAAAATGATAAAAAAATTAAAAAATATTATAAAAATTTCAGATCAAGCACGTAAGCTAGGTGTGCTAGAATACTAGTATAATCACAATGTAAGGGGTTAAAACATGAAAATTAATTGCAATGATACATTAGCAGTTTCTTTGCACCGGGTCTTTAATGCGGACCTCAATGAACACGGAACGGTGTTTGGTGGCCAGATTCTAAAATTAGTTGATGGTGAAGCTTCAGTGGCCGCAATGCGGGTTACCCGTTCGACAGTGGTCACGGCGGCAATGGACCATGTTCAGTTTTTGCGGCCATTTAAGCTGCAAGATTCAATGTGCATGGAAGCATACGTTACCGGTGTTGGGCACCGCTCTTTAGAAGTCTTCGTGAAAGTAATTGGTGAACATTTGATGACCGGTAAACGCTTCTTAGGCTTTACCTGTTTTATGACCTATGTTATTCAAGATCCGACTAAGAAAATTGCTTATGATCGGGTGGTTCCCCAGGACGATGAACAACGGGCACTGACTGCGGGATATCAGACCCGGCGTCGTCATCGGCAGGAAAATCGCCAGCACCAACGAGATCTTCTTCAATCGCTGACGCTAAAAAAGCCATGGCAAGCCTAAACATTACATTAGTTACAGATTATTACAAATTGTTACGAAGATGACGGTGAATTGATAACTCCTGGTAACCCGTCCGTAAAAACAAACTAGTATAGTAGAAAGTGTTGAGGCGATCAGTATTGATCGTTATCTATTACTATTGGAATAAAGGATGGATTGATTTTTAATGAAGTTATCTAAGAAAGCCGCAAAGATTACAGCAGCTATTGCTGGTGCCGTAGCATTGGGGACCATCGCTACCGCAACAACTGCCAACGCTGATTCAATTTATACGGTTCAGGCAGGGGACACCCTTTCCGGAATTTCTTATAAATTAGGCCATGATTTAACCTTTGTTGATACGCTGGCAAACAATAATAACATTGCTAATAAGGATGTTATTTATGTTGGTCAGAAATTGGTTATCAAAGATGATGGTGAAGTTGCACCGGCAACTGCTCATCAGGTAGCTACCTTGCCAGCTGCTACTAGTCAAAACACGGCTACTAAGACGCAATCGACTAATAATGCCGGTGCTCAAACAACAAGTACCGTTAGTGGTAGTGAAGCTGCTGCCAAAGCATGGATTGCCAGTCATGAATCTGGCGGTTCTTACTCTGCTGCTAATGGTCAATACATTGGCAAGTACCAGCTTTCCGCTTCTTACTTGAATGGTGATTACTCAGCTGCTAATCAGGAACGAGTAGCCGACCAGTACGTGGCTAGTCGTTATGGTTCATGGACTGCTGCTCAATCATTCTGGCAGTCACATGGTTGGTACTAAAATTAACTTAAATAATTAAGATTGAATAAAAGGTGATGACGTTGTGGACGTCACCACCTTTTTTGCACTTGCTTTTTTCGTAATATTTTAATTAAACCATACAGGACACAAAGAAGGATGAATATAGTGATCACGAGGATAAGTTTCTTGATGTCTAGTGAGAACAAAGCATGACCACCATAAGCATAAAGAAAAGCAATTGGTAATGTTCCTAAACTAACTGCTAAGAAGTAATTCCGTTTAGAAATTTTAAGAACAGTGGCAACACAATTGACCAATAAATTGGGGATGACCGGTACACTGAACCCCATCACCAGACCGAGAAGGGGATAACGTTGTCGTGATAAGTAGGTAAAAGCGCGACGGTGGCGAAAGCGATCGGTAACCCCACTATGATGAACAAGGGTTAAAACAAAACCATTGCCAAGAATATTACCACACCAATTAATAAGGAAACCACCTAGCGGTCCAAAACAAGCACCGGTAAAAATACAAACCACGGAATTTGGGGCACCGGGAATGCTACAAAGGACTGCAATGACGGTGATTAATAGAATGATATCCATTATTTGATGATGATGAACAATACTAATTAGCTGGGCTTGGTGAACTGCTGATGGATGAAAAAGCAAGACCAGTTCTGGCCAATAAACTTTAACGAGCACTAGCCCCAAAATCAAAACGATTATTGTGTTAATTAGGATTTGCTTTTTTGAGTTGGTTTGCATTGCATCACCGTTCCTTTATGTTAATATTCTAATTTTAGCGCATTTCTTGAATAAGGGTTAGAATGAGTTGACTTTATAGGCCAAGTATTATACTATAATGGCAATTAAATGATAAATCACTAAGAAAAGATGAGTAATTACTAATTAGTTGATACAGAGAGCGGGAAATGATGAGATTCCGTCTAACTAGTGGTAGTGAAGATGGTCTTGGAGTGAATCATGATGGTGAGTTAGTTGATGAGCTATCGTGCGGTTTGGTCTCGTTATTAGGCCTGGGTATGCTAGTACCTATTGAGGATTAAGCTGTGAGGCTTAATTAAACTCGGGTGGTAACACGTTTAAAAGTAACGTCCCGAAAAGTGGTAATGAACTGCTTTTCGGGACGTTTTGTTTTATCAAGGGGG
>NZ_JBFLGB010000009.1:0-46274 GCF_041859915.1 Limosilactobacillus sp. | reverse complement strand
AGCCAGCTGGTAGTTCCAATGGACCCCGGAGCTGAGAAACTGGAAGACCACAATGTTGACGACCGTGGTGACCACGCCCCAGAAGAGATAGGCGATGACCGAGCGGTACCTGTTGAAGAGGGCGACGAGCTTAGTCATTGGCCTGCGCCGCCTTTTCTACCAGCTGCTTGGCAAAGGCGTCCAGCTTCTTGATGTCGTCCTCGTCCGGTGCCAGGTTGACGTGAACGTTCTCAGCCCCCTTGCTAGCACCAGTTTTAGCCAGGGCCTCACCGAACTTATCGACAGCCACGCAGAAGTCGTCGCCGTAGAAGGTGTCGCCAGAACCGGCCACCCCGTAGACCTTGCCATCCAGCTGTTCCTCCTGGAGGTCGTCATAGAAGTCGAGGCCTTCCTCGGGCAGGGCCCCCTCGTCGTAGGTGTATGGGCAGATGACGCAGATATCAACATCATTGAAGTCGGCAGGGTCGGCCATTGTTATTTCAGTTTCCTCGACGTCGACGTTCAGGTCCTCCAGGGCATCGGTGATGATGTCGGCCACGTCCTCGTTATTACCGGTGATTGTCGCGTAGACCACAAGAGCTTTCATTGATTATTCCTCCATAGTATCGATATTGCTACTTAATTATAACAGTTTCATAGTATAGCATGCTTTGGGCAGAACGGGGGAACTAGTGGTATACTGTTAAAGATAGAAATGTCAAAAAAGGAGACATATTGAGAGAATGATTACGTTAAAATCACCTCGTGAAATTGAAGCGATGGAAAAGGCCGGGGCCGCACTGGCGGGAATGCACCTCGGGATTCGTGAGTTTATTCGGCCGGGGATGTCCAGCTGGAAGATCGAAGAGTTCGCTCGCAAGTACTTCAAGGCGGCTGGCGCCAAGGCTGAGCAGATCGGCTTTGAAGGCTACAAGTACGCTACCTGTGTCAGTGTCAACGACGAAATCTGTCATGGTTTCCCGCGCAAGAAGCTGGTCCTGAAGAAGGGGGACCTGGTCAAGGTTGACACCGTGGTCAGCGTCGACGGTTTCTTCAGTGATTCCTGCTGGTCCTATGCGGTCGGTGAGGTTAAGCCGGAGATTGCCAAGCTGATGGACGTCACTAAGAAGGCCCTCTTCATGGGGATCGACCAGTGTGTTCCGGGCAACCGGATCGGTGACGTCGGTGCCGTGATCCAACACTACACCGAGGATGAGAACGGCTACGGTGACGTCCGGGAGTTCGTCGGTCACGGCATCCAGCCAACGATGCACGAAGACCCGATGGTACCGCACTACGGTGAACACGGTCAGGGTCTCCGCCTGCGGAATGGCATGACAATCACCGTTGAACCGATGATCAACACCGGTACCTGGGAGGCCGACACCAGCGACCCGAGCGGCTGGCTGGCCAAGACGGCTGATGGCGGTTGGTCTTGTCAATACGAGCACACGCTGGTGATCACCAATGATGGTCCCAAAATCTTAACTTCGCAGGATCCTGAGGCCGATGCCAAGTACCTTTATGATGACAACTACGCTAAGTACCTCGACCACTACGGCAAGATTGCCCGTGAAATCGCCGAACAATTCAAGTAAAAGCAAGGGAAGGCGCCCTCCGTTTTTGGGGGCGTCTTCTTTTTGTACAAAATTAGTTAAATTGACTTTCAAAACGAAATATTCAAATGAGAAATTTGGGTAACTAACTTCATAATCTTAAGTCGGCACGGATGCTTAGTTAAATAAAGCAAAGCGTCTAGTTGATTTCTCATTTTAAAAGTAATCTTTTCAGAATAATTTGCATAGCACAGAAGAGATGAAATGTTTTCCAGGGCAACACATCTTTGCATGAATAATCATTTTTACACTTAATATGCATTGATTAATACTAATATGCAGACAGATATGTATATTTTGAATGAGAAAAAGATTAGAATCTGCCCGGATCACTTTTATTTTACTCAGAAAGGGCTATACTTAAATTATTAAATGATTTCTTATTTTTATTTAAGAAAGTTAAATTATTTGGAGGTCTAATAAATTGGACGATCAAAGTGGTAATACAAAGAAAATGATTACTACCTTCGGCCTGGTGGCGATGATCATCACCTCAATCTTCGGATTCGGGAATGTTTCAAACGCCTACCTACAAATGGGCTACGGTAGTATTATTTGGTACGCATTAGCCGGGATCTGTTTCTTCTTCCCATGCGGTTTAATGATGGCCGAATATGGTTCAACCTTTAAGGATGCCAAGGGTGGTATCTATTCCTGGCTGGCCGGCTCGATCGGCGAGCGGATGGCCTTCATTGGGACCTTCGTCTGGTTAGCATCCTGGATCGTCTGGATGGTTTCTACTGCCTCACGGATCTGGATCACCTTCTCCGCACTGATCTTCGGTAAGGACACGACCCAGCAGTGGCACTTCTTGGGCCTGACCTCGACCGAACTGATCGGGGTCCTTGGGATCATCCTGATGCTGATCTGCACCTACTTCAGTTCGCGGGGCATGACCGCGATTGCTCGGGTTGGTTCCCTCGGTGGGATCTTCACCGTGGTTGTTAACATCATTTATGTTATTGCAGCAATTATTGTTTTAATCGTTAACAAGGGTGCCATCGCCCAGCCATTCCACGGTGCTAAGGACCTGATCCTTTCACCAAATCCACAGTTCCAGACACCGATTGCCATTATTTCATTCGTTGTCTACGCCATCTTTGCCTATGGGGGGATGGAGTCTCTGGGGTCCGTTACTGATAGTATGGAGAACCCCGAGAAGACGTTCCCACGTGGCCTGATCATCGCCTCCATCTTCACGATTGGGGCCTACGTTGTCATGATCATCATGGCTGGTTGGTTTGCCAACTACAACGGTGACTTTGCCAAGGGTTCAACCAACCTGGGGAACGCCACCTACGTGCTCTTCAACATCCTGGGGGTAAAGCTGGGCTTGGCCCTGGGTTGCTCCCACGCCACGGCGCTGGTTTGGGGTGCTGCCATGACGCGGATCGTTGCCTTCTCACAGGCCCTCGGGTTCCTGGGTGCGCTCTTCGTTCTGATGTACTCACCAATCAAGGCCTTCATCCTGGGGTCTAACCCAGAACTTTGGCCAAAGAAGCTGACCAAGCTGAACAAGGCCGGAATGCCAGCTAACGCCATGTGGCTGCAGGTAACCATCGTTTCCATCATCATCTTATTGGTGGCCTTCGGTGGTTCCGCTGCCCAGAAGTTCTACACGATTCTGACCGATATGGCCAACGTGTCAACCTGTTTCCCATACCTGTTCCTGGTGGGTGCCTTCCCATTCTTCAAGGCTAAGAAGAACCTTGATCGGCCGTTCGTAGTCTTCAAGAATCGGTTCTGGACCAATGTCTTGGTATGGTTCGTTGAAATTATCCTGATTATCGGGATTATCTTCACCTTCGTTCAACCAATGCTGGATCACGATTGGCAGACGGCCTTCTGGACGATTGCCGGCCCAATCTTCTTCGCCGCGGTTGCCCTGATCTTCTACCAGGTTTCTGCCAAGAAGCACCATATCAATGAAAAATAGTTAATTTAACCCTTATGTTAAGGCTCGCTAACAATTTGCTAGCGGGCCTTATTTTTTACCATTGGTCTGGTATAATAGCCCTATATTTTGGGGAGGGTAGTCATGACAGAAGAGCCGGGAAAAATGAAGAGGTTTATTGCGTTGCTAATGGAGCACTTCCAGATGGCGCAGATTTCAAGCTCGGCAGCGGTATTGGCCTACTATACCCTGCTGTCGATCTTTCCGGCCGTCCTGGTGATTGGAAACCTCCTGCCGATGGTGGGAATCGATGCGAAAACGGTCCTGAGCTATCTTCAGACTGCGGTGCCAGATGCCGTTTATAGCTTCCTCCAGCCGCTGATCTACGACTTCCTTCAGCGGGGGAGTGGAGGCCTGCTGACGACCGGGGCCCTGATTGCCCTTTGGTCGACCAGCCAGGGGATCGCGGCCTTCCAGCGGAGTGTTAACTTAACCTATGGGGTGGCCCGTAATCAGAATCCGGTCAGCAACCGGGTGATCTCATTCATCTGGATGATTGTGGTACTGGCCATTATCTTTGTAATTGTCCTCCTGTACGGTCTCGGTGAACAGGTGCTGAAAAGCATTCAGCCGATCTTCAACTTCCGGCGGGAATATATCTATATCTTCAACTCCTGGCGGTGGCCGGTTACCTTTGCCGTCCTCTTTATCGCCCTCTGCCTCCTTTACTACTTTGTACCTAATGCCAAGGTCCGCCTGCGCTATGCCGTGGCCGGGGCTTTCATGGCAGCGCTTCTCTGGATGGGGCTGTCGCGGTTGTTCTCCTTCTATACGGTGATCTTTCGCCACAGCGTCATCTCTTACCAGACGATCGGGGCCTTCATCGCCATGATGGTTTGGCTGGACTGCTCCGGCTACGTGATCATGCTGGGGGCCGTCCTCAATGCGACCCTCCAGGAGGCCCATGAGGGGGAGCTTCGTGAGCGGGAACACTTCTGGCAGCTGGGTGACAATCGGCATAATAAAAAGGAGCAGTAACCGGGATGGCTACTGCTCGCTTTGTTCGCGGTGAATTACTTATTGGTGGTCTTTTCGGTGTCATTGAAAAGCACGGTGTCGACCGTGTCAACGTACTTGGCAGCCAGCGGGGTGGCACACAGCTGCTCGTCGCCCTTGACAAAGAGGTTGGCGGCGGCAATCAGGTCCATTGCCTGGCGGACGGTCTTGGCATCGAGGTCGCTGTTGGCATAGCTGAGCTTGAGCAGGTGCTTCTTGCCCTTGTTGGTCTTGAATGTGAGGTTTAATGACTTCATACTGATTTACCTTCCTTTGCTTAGGCGAGGGCGACGTGATCCGTAACGATGACGTTGACACCAACGCATTTTTCGTTGGTCAACAGGGCAACCGCCTCCGTCAGGCTGGTGAGCTGGTCGTTGCTGAACTGTTGGGTGACGTTGTTGAAGAGGTGGTTAACCCCCTTGGGATGCTGGTCACCGACCATAGTAACTTGCAGCTTTGCAGACTTGAATTGACGTTCCATACTCATGTTGAGCACTCCTTTTTGTTGGTATTTGATAAGTAGCGGCCACTGCTTACACTTATACAGACGTTTGGGGAGGGCCGATGTAAAGGAGATTTGAGAAGTGGGAAAAATAACTAAGATTGAAGCCCAGAAGAGGCGCGGCCGTTATAACGTTTACATGGATGGCCAGTATGCCTTCCCGGTGGCCGAAAGTGTCCTGATCAAATTTAGGCTGATGAAGGGCCTGGAACTGGACAAAAAACAGGTCGCGGCGATCACGACAGCCGACCAGCAGGCCCGGGCCTATTCAAAGATGCTGGACTACCTGGCCCACCAGTTGCGGACGGAGAGTGACATCGTCAAAAAGCTGCACGACTTGGAGACACCGGAGCAGTTCATCGGCCCGATCCTGCAAAAGCTGCGCGACCAGCATCTGGTGGACGATCATGAGTATGCTGCCAGCTATGTGCGGACGGCCATGATCACGAGCTTGAAGGGGCCGGGGGTGATCCGCCAGCACCTGCGGATGAAGAAGATTGGCGAAAACGACATTGATGATGCCCTGGCCCAGTTCACCACGGAACAACAACAGGTCAACGCCGCTAAGTTGGCGGAGAAACTTTTCCGCCGCTATCACAACCAGCCGCTGATTCGCCAGGAACAGAAGGTGCGTCAGGGGCTGTTGACGAAGGGCTATGCAAGTGCGATCTTTGACCAGATCCGTGAGCGGGTAACTCCCAAAGAGGATCCTGATGAACAAGCGGCACTGCTGGACAAAACAGCGGAGAAGCTGTGGCGGCGATACCGGCGCTACACCGGACGTGAGCGGGTTCAGCACTTCAAGCAGGGGATGTTTCGCCGCGGCTTCGATCTTGACCGGGTGCAGGAATGGCTGGACCAACACCAAGAAGGGCTTTCCTAATGGCGAAATTGTTGGTATTATTTAATTTGATTGTATTTTACTAAAAATAGGAGTTTACTATCTTGAAAGTAAAAATCTTAGTCGCCGTTCATAAGAACTATCGAATGCCGGATGATCCGATGTACTTGCCAGTCTTTGTTGGCAAGGAGATCCACCCGACAGTAAATCACACTTTTCAAGGCGATAACACGGGAGACAATATCTCGGCAAAGAATCCTCATTACAATGAGCTGACTGCTCTGTACTGGGGATGGAAGAATTTAGACGTTGACGCGCTAGGGCTTGTCCACTACCGGCGCTACCTGACGCTTGGCCATTCGAAGGACCTCTCGACCATTCTTAATCAGGAACAGGTGGAGAAGCTCTTCCAGGATGCGGATGTGATCCTGCCGAAGAAGCGGCACTACTACATCGAGACCAACGAGTCCCACTACCTGCATGTCCACGAGCACGCCCCGCTGGAGATTACCCGGCAGGTGTTGAAGAAGGACTATCCAGAGTATGTGCCAGCTTTTGAGCAGGTGATGAAGCAGACCAGTGCCCACTACTTCAATATGATGATCATGAAGAAGAAGCCGCTGGATGAATACTGTCAGTGGCTCTTTGATGTGCTGGGGAAGGTTGAGCAGCAAGTCGATTATTCTGACTACACGCCCTACGAGCAACGGGTCTTCGGCTTCCTAAGTGAACTCCTGCTGGATACCTGGCTGAATACTCATCCAGAGTATAAGGCGGTTGAAGTTAACCGGGTCTTTCTGGAAAAGCAAAATTGGCCGCTTAAGATTGCCAAGTTCTTGAAGCGGAAGGTTACTGGCCACGGTGAACATTAATTAGCGAGGTGTTATAATGCCAAAGTTATCAATCGTTGTTCCGTGCTATAATGAGCAGGAATCAATTCCGCTCTTCTATCCGGCGGTCGAAAAGGTTGTCCGCAAGATGCCGGTGGAGATCGAGTACTGGTTCATCAACGATGGGTCCGCGGATCAATCGTTGGCGGAGATGCGTAAGCTCCACCAGACTGACCCGGAACGGGTTCATTACGTATCATTTTCCCGTAACTTTGGTAAGGAAGCAGCCCTTTACGCTGGCCTTCAGGCGTCTACGGGCGACTATGTGGTCGTCATGGACGCTGACCTTCAGGATCCTCCCGAGTATTTGCCGATCATGTATAAGGAGATCGCAAGTGGGGAGTACGACTGTGTTGGTATGCGGCGAACTGATCGGAAAGGAGAGGCCAAGTTTAAGTCCTTCCTGAGTGATCAGTTCTACAACGTGATCAACAAGATTTCGGATACCAAGATTGTCTCTGGTGCCCGGGATTACCGGATGATGACCCGGCAGATGGTCGATGCCGTTCTATCGCTGACCGAGTATAATCGATTCTCAAAGGGGATCTTTAACTGGGTTGGCTTCAAGACGAAGTATCTGCCGTATAAGAATGTCGAACGGGTTGCCGGAACGACGGATTGGTCGACCTGGAAGCTATTCAAGTACGCTTTTGATGGAATCACCGACTTTTCGGAGGCTCCGCTAGCAATTGCAACCTGGTTTGGCGGTCTGTCAGCCTTTGTTGCAATCATCGGCCTGATTGTTGTGATTGTACGGCGCTTTGTTGTTCCGGGAAGTAGCGTAAACGGCTGGGCTTCTTTGGTCTGCATCATGTTGTTGCTGGGTGGTATCCAATTGCTCTGCTTAGGAATTGTTGGCCGCTATATCGGCCGTATCTATATGCAGACTAAGAAGCGCCCAATTTATATCATAAAAGAGAAAAAGTAAGGCATAGGAGTATGGAAGAGAAGCTAGAAATCAAGCAACAATCGAAAGCATATCTTTTCTGGAAAAGGTTCTTTGATATTGTGCTGTCCTGCATTGCGCTGGTCTGCTTTAGCCCGATTTTTTTGGTGGTCTTTATCCTGAGTCGCTTTGGCGAGAATAGGGGACCATTATTCTATAAGCAGGTACGGATCGGCTGGCACGGTAAGCCATTTAAGATCTATAAGTTCCGTTCAATGGTGGTTAATGCAGATACCATCCTTGAGAATGATCCAGAGCTGTATGCAAAGTATGTTGCCAATAACTATAAGCTAGAGCCGGAAGAGGATCCACGGATTACTCGTCTGGGACGGTGGTTGCGGAAGACCTCAATTGATGAAATACCGCAGTTTTTGAACATTTTGCGCGGTGAGATGAGTATCATTGGACCGCGGCCAGTTGTTAAAGCCGAGCTGGCGGAATATGGAAATCGTGTGGACAAGTTCTTGTCCGTCAAGCCTGGCGCTATGGGCTTATGGCAGTCCAGTGGACGGAGCAATGTTCCTTATCCGGAGCGTTGTGATGTGGAACTGGAGTACGTCGATAAGGCCTCACTGGCATTTGATGCCGAAATAATGTTTAAAAATATTATTAGTATTTTTAAGAGTGAGGGAGCATACTAAGTATCGGTATGCAATAGGAGGATAGTTAGTGTGGCGAAAATTAATGATCGAATTCATACAATAATTAACGTCCCAATAACAGGCCAACAGATATATTTTCTGGCATTTGTCTTTTATTTTGTACCGGCCTTTCTAATTGATACGACTTTTACTCAATACCTGAGTTGGTCAAAACTAAGGTTATTAACATATATCTCAATACCATTAATTGTTTTTAAAATTTATGTTATTGATAGGTGGCATTGGCCTGATTTATTGTTGATTACTTTACTATTAGGAATTGGGGGAATTGCTTGGCGTGCGGCCCATTACCCCGAGATCCTAATGATGATGATCTTTGTATTAGGTGCTAAAAATGTCCAACTGCGAAAAATTGTTCAGTGGTATTTTTACCTAAGCCTAGTATTTTTAATGATATTAGCGATTATTGCAATCATTGGAATTGTGCCTAACCTGGTTTATTATTCGAAGCTTAGGCCGACGAGATACTCACTTGGAATGGCATATACAACTTTTGTCGCTTCACACATTGTGTATATAGCTCTTGCCTATTGTTTTTTGCGTTTTGGCAAACTAGGCTGGCTAGATTATGTAGGAATTATTGTTGTTGCATTTATCGCGCTAAAATTAACTAACACGCGGCTTGACTTCTATGAGATGCTATTACTGATTCCAATAATGTGGCTAGCTCAGCGTGCACAAAAAGGGAAAAGGTTTTCGCAAATATTTGCGTCTTTCTGGTGGATGGCGACGCCGTTACTTACAGCAATAACGATTATAGGAGCATATTTCTATGATCCAGCAAATCATATTTATCAAAAGCTGAATAGTGTTTTTACTGGACGGCTTAGCTTAAGCTATGAAGCGTTTCAACGTTATCCAGCATCGATATTGGGAAGACAAATTGTGGAGCACTCATTTGGGGGAGCAAAAGGGGTAAAGTTTGCTAATAATAACCTCTATGAATTAAGTTCTCATTATTTCTATATTGATTCTTCGTATATTAGAATGCTGCTTGTATGGGGAGGAATAGTTTTCCTCCTTGTTATTGGTGGAATTATTTATATAACTGTAAAAGAAACAGTGAAGAAGCAATATGTTTTACCGGCAATTTTTATATTGATTGCAATTAATGCTATGTTTGAGCCGCACATTTTGCAATTAATTTATAATCCGTTTTTATTGGCAGTTCTTGCCACAGATCAAAATTTAAGGTTAATTAATGGAGAGAGATCATGAATAGTAATTTAACAGTATCTAATATTTGGAAGGTTATTTGGAAAAACATTATTGTAATTGCAATACTTACGATTATTGGCGGTGCTGGTGGTTATCTTTATGCTCATCATAAAAAGACCACCACTTTTAAGGCTGAAAGAAATATGTTAATTGCCCATCGTCACACAGGTCAAGCGGCTAATGATCAATTTATGTCTGATATGGGTATGATGAAAACATATTCTAAGATCGTAGAGAGTAATGATGTTGCCAATGCGGCTCATAAGAAGCTTCCAAAGAAACTACAGAAAAAGTATTCTGCAAAGCAAATCTCTTCGATGATTAATGCTCGTCCAATTGACCAGAGTACTATTATGAACGTATCCGTTGAGACCGACAGTGCTAAGGATGCAACGGTATTAGTTAATACGGTGACAAAGGCGTCTGTTAATGAGATTAAGCAAATTGTACCTTCAGCAGGAACCATTCGGCTTTTTGCTAAAGCAAAGACAGCAGATGCAGCGTCACATACTACACCATCAACCAAGAAATACACTTTGCTTGGTGTAGCGGTTGGCTTACTTGTGGGAATGGTAATTGCATTTTCAATTACTACTTGGAAACATTTAATTTAAAGGAGAAAAATTATGAAAAAGCAGTATGATTATTTAGTTGTTGGTGCAGGGCTGTTTGGTGCAACCTTTGCCTATGAGGCAGCTAAACGCGGCAAAAGCGTTAAGGTGATTGAAAAGCGCGATCACATTGCTGGTAACATTTATACTAAGGAAGTTGACGGCATTCAGGTTCACCAGTACGGTGCTCACATTTTCCATACTTCAAATAAAAAGATCTGGGATTACGTTAACCACTTTGCTGAATTTAATCGCTACACCAATAGTCCGGTAGCAAACTACAAGGGACATATGTATAACCTGCCTTTTAACATGAATACCTTTAGTGAAATGTGGGGTGTTCGGACACCACAAGAGGCGGAAGACAAGATTAATGAACAACGCCAAGAGATGGCTGGCAAGAAACCACAAAACTTGGAAGAGCAAGCTATTTCATTGATTGGCCGAGATATCTACGAGAAGCTGATCAAGGGATATACTGAGAAGCAGTGGGGACAAAAGGCAACGGAACTACCAGCTTTCATTATTCGGCGGCTGCCAGTTCGATTGACTTATGATAACAACTACTTTAATGACCTCTATCAAGGTATTCCGATCGGCGGCTACACGCAGATTGTTGAGAAGATGTTAGATAACGACCTGATCGATGTTGAAACGGGCGTTGACTTCTTCGACAAGAAAGATGAATATCTGAAGGACTACCCAAAGATTGTCTTTACAGGGATGATTGACCAGTTCTTTGATTACCAATTGGGTGAACTCCAATACCGTAGTCTTCGCTTTGAAACTGAAGAGAAGAATGTTGGCAACTACCAAGGAAATGCGGTAATCAATTATACCGATGCCGAGACACCATATACGCGAATTATTGAGCATAAGCACTTTGAATTCGGCAAGGGTGATAAGGACAAGACGATTATCACTCGTGAATATCCGGCTGACTGGCATCGTGGTGATGAACCGTACTACCCAGTTAACAACCGACGCAATAACGACCTCTACACTAAGTACGCTCAATTAGCCAGCGAAAAGGCATACAACGTTATCTTTGGTGGCCGTCTGGGTCAGTACCGTTATTACAACATGGATCAAGTCTTAGAGGCTGCATTAAAAGCAGTTGATCAGGAATTTAAGTAATTGATTGTAAAAAAAAGAATTGGAGAGCTCCAATTCTTTTTTATTAAATTTTGATAACATTTACTGTTTTGAATAGTAAAAATGATAAAATAAGACGTTAGTTTACTTGATTAAGTTTTAGAAGAGGATATTCATGAAGGTTATAAAGAACTATTTGTATAATGCGGGATACCAGATTCTATTGATGTTTGCGCCCCTAATTACCACTCCCTATGTTTCACGGGTCTTAGGTGCACATAACACTGGTATTAATGAATATACGAATAGTTGGGTAACCTTTTTTTATTTGGTTGGGCAGCTTGGGATTACCCTGTATGGTAACCGAGAAATTGCCTATAATCGTGATGATCTCTTCAAACGATCCAAAACTTTTTGGGAGATCGAATCGTTACAGGCTTGCACAATGACATTAACTTTAATTGCATACCTGTGTGCAGTATTTATTTTTAGTACTACTTATAAAGAATACTTCTTGTTGCAAACCTTGTGGATTTGTGCGACGGCTCTTGATGTTTCATGGTTTTTCATGGGGCTAGAGGACTTTAGAAAAACAGTTGTACGTAATACACTGGTAAAATTAGTCACAATTTTCCTGATATTCGCCTTTGTCAAAACCTCTAACGATCTTTGGAAGTATATTTTATTGCTCGGTGTTGCTCAAGTTGGTGGGAACCTAACTCTTTGGCCATATCTAAAAGAAGCTGTATGTAAGGTGCCCCTTAATCAATTACGCCCATTTAAGCACTTTTACCCGGCCTTCCTGTTATTTATTCCAACGATCACTACGCAGGTCTACTTAGTTGTTAACCGGCTAATGCTGGGAAGAATGGCTATACCTTCAGACTTAGGTAATTTCACATATGCGGATCGGCTAGTTAAGCTGATTCTGGCTTTGGCAACTGCAACTGGTTCAGTGATGTTGCCAAATGTGACCAAAAAATTTGCCGACCACGATATTTCTGGAGTTCGTAATAGTTTATATGATTCATTCGATTTTGTCAGTGCGATTTCTTTCCCAATGATGTTTGGTTTGATGGCAATTGCTGAGAAGTTTGCTCCATGGTTTTTAGGAGATCAGTATATAAATACTGGTCAAATTATGGTAATCGAATCGCCAATTATTGTTTTCATCGCTTGGAGTACAGTAACTGGAAATCAGTATTTGATGCCAGTTAATCGTATTCGAGAATATACAACCTCAGTGACTGTAGGAGCGATTATTAACGTTATTGCCAACTTCTTCTTAATTCACCTGTATGCCGCTAATGGTGCTGCTATGGCAACTGTTATTTCTGAATTCTGTGTTACTGCATATCAGCTGCATGCTATTCGAACTACGATAAAGAGAAGAAAGCTATTCTCTGCAATGTGGAAGTATTTCTGCTCAGCTTTGGCGATGTATTTTGTTGTACATAGTCTTAATCAAATTATGAATATGACGATTGTCAACTTAGCAGTTCAAATTGCGATTGGGGCATTGATCTATCTTGTAGCATTATTCTTTATTAAGGCACCAGTTTTAGATCAGGCAAAGAAGATCTTAAAAAAGTAAATCGTTAATTGTGAGGAGTATTTAATGATAAAAAGTCAGAACTCAAAAAGACTATTTTATATTGATCTCTTAAATTGCATTGCAATTTTTGGAGTATTGATTCAACATACTGCGCAAATTGCTCATGTAGGGCCAACCAATGATACCATTACGGTTGTTGGAAAAGTCATTCAGACACTGTTCCTGCCAGCTGTAGGAATATTCTTTATGAATTCTGGTGCGATGCTACTAGATTACCGAGAAAGACAAAGTACCGTGCACTTTGCTAAGCGGCGGTTTTTACGTGTAGTTGTACCGCTATTGATTTGGAGTATCTTTTATTATATTTACGGTTATTACTACTATACTTTTCCGGGAATCTTTCATCACTCATTATTTGGCCTTCGAGACTTTGTAACTGCCTTCGTAGATAATAAAATAAATAGTCTCTTTTGGTTTTTCTTTATTATTATTCAGTTGTATATTGCGACACCTGTATTTTCGCTTCTTTCAAAAAAGCATAAGGAGTTTTTACTCTATATTGCTACCGTTGCTTTCATCAGCAGTGATGTTTTTTCTTATCTCGATGGTATTTTGCATTTACATATTGAGCAGAGCCTCTTAACGCAACCTCTTTTGGCATCATCATGGATTCAATACTTTATTTTTGGTTATTTATTTAAGGAAAAATATTTTTCAAAATCGGTTGAGAACGGAATAATAATTTTTGGTCTAGTTACGCTTGGATTAAACATTGCGAATGATGTCATTGGAGGACATCATCTCTTTTTACAGAACATCAGTGATTTCCCGTATGCGTTAGCAATTTACCTATTGCTTAAGCGGTTAGCTGATCGTAATAATAACGCTCGTGTGGCAAAGATGGTTGCTAAATTGGCTTCTACCAGTTTAGGAATTTATATTCTGCATCCAATGTTAATTGCTCTATTTGATTGGTTGCTGTTTAAACAGACCTCAGAACATTGGACGGGGTATTTAACGGTGTTAGAAAATCCAATTCACATTTTTGTATTTCCAATTATCATCTATCTCATCTTAGTTCCTTTAATTTATTGGTTTAAGAAACTGCCTTTGACTAAATATATTTTGCCGTAAACAAATAAGACATTTAGGGAGAGATTTATATCATGGCTAATGCCAATTATGTAATTTCCTGGCATGATACTGTTAATCATGGGGGGAGTAAAGCAAAGCAAGATGTCGAAAACTTCTTAAAAGAAGAAGGGTATCGAGAAATTGATACGCCAACCAATAACCTTAGCAAGGTTCTATTCGTCTATTTGAAGTTCCCACAAATTATTAAAAGAATCCATCATAGTACAATCCTTTTTCAGTTTCCATCGGGGAAACCGTTCTTAAGAAAGAAAATGATGGAAAGTGTTCGAAATAGTGATAATAGATTGATAGTGCTGATCCACGATATTGAAAGCTTGCGATTAAATCACGAACCAGGACGTGAGAAGGATAACGCGGAAGAACTAGAATTATTGCAAAATTGTGATGGGATCATTTCTCATAACGAAGAAATGACTAAGTGGTTACGTCAGCAAGGGGTAACCGTACCAATTGTTAGCCTTGGTATCTTTGACTATGATAATCCGCAAACCGTCAATACTGATAGTAAATATGATGGCTCAATCTGCTTTGCTGGTAATCTGGAGAAGTCAAGCTTCTTAAATACTTTGCGGTTAAAACATTCGTTGATTCTTTTCGGTAGTCACCCGGCTGAAAATTATCATCCCAATCTTAAATATGAAGGGATGTTTCCACCTGAAGTATTACCGAAAAAGTTGACACAGAATTTCGGGCTTGTTTGGGATGGGCCAGATATTGAATCATGTACAGGGCCCTATGGTGAATATATGAAATATAATGATCCGCATAAGGTTTCACTTTATCTGAGCAGTGGAGTGCCAGTAATTATTTGGCGAGAGGCTGCGTTAGCTAACTTTATTCAAGAAAATAAGTTAGGTATTCTGATTGATGATCTGACCAAGTTAGATGAAACATTGGATCATTTGTCGCCCGAAGAATATGCTGCAATGAAAAAGAATGTTATTAGCTTTAGTGGTTTGTTAAGAAGTGGACACTTTATCAAACATGCAATGAAGAACGTCGGTAAAGCAATTGATGGTGGTGATAATGTATGACTAATTATTTGATCTCGTTACGTGATTCTGCAAAGAATGTTGCCGGTCCTAAGGCAAATATGGATAATATAAAATTCCTTACAGACTTGGGCTTTAAGAATTATTGGCTAAAATTTGAAACAAATACAGGGTTAAAGTCGCGCCTTCAAAAGCTTTGGTTGGCACATTACACTATTCCACATTTTTTTAAGACGCATTCAGACATTGATAATATTATTTTGCAATATCCGCTATATTCAACTTACTTGATGAATAATGTAGTGAATAATATTCGGCAATACACTAATGCTAAGCTATACTTTATTATCCATGATGTTGAGTCAATTCGGCTTTTCATTAATAAGCCAGAATATTATCGTGATGAACTAGCATTTCTTAATCGTGCCGACGGAATAATTGGTCATAATGAAAAGATGAATGATTGGTTGAGTAAGCATGGAGTAACTACTCAATTAGTTAACTTGGAAATCTTTGATTATGATAATCCAAGCACTTTACCTGAGAAGCGTTCTTATCAAGGAAAAATTTGCTATGCAGGAAATTTAAAAAAGGCTCAGTTTTTACAGAAAGTAAACTTAAAACACCGTTTAATGATTTTCGGTCCTAATCCTGCTCAATCTTATCCTAAAAATGTTGTTTACCAAGGACAATATTCACCTGAAGAATTACCAAATCATCTGACAGAAAACTTCGGATTGGTGTGGGATGGGACCACCACTGATGGTTGTAATGGTGTCTTTGGTGAATATATGAAGTATAATGACCCGCATAAAACATCACTTTACTTAAGTAGTGGATTACCGGTAATTATTTGGAAGAAGGCAGCGTTGGCTGACTTTGTGGAAAAGAATAATGTAGGGCTAGCTATTAATAATTTAGATGAACTTGATTCTATCTTAGATTCACTTAGCGAAGAGAAGTATGATCAGATTTGTCAAAACGTTAATAAAATCGCTAAGAAAATGCGTGATGGTTTTTATGTGAAAAAGGCTGTTAAGCAATTAATAGATGTGGAGAAATAAAATGGAACGTTACATTATATCATTAAGAGATCCTGCTCAAAATGTTGGGGGACCAAAAGCCAATATGGACAACATTCATAATTTGACTAAGCTTGATTTTACGAACTATTGGTTGGATTATGGATGGAACTTCTGGGATAATCACGGAATAAAGAATTTTGTTAAGTCACGAGTTAATAAATTTAGAGTTACTTATATAACACTTCCTCACTTTTTTAAGCAGCACCGTGATATGGAATATTTAATTTTGCAGTATCCTTTGTATTCCGCCTTTACGATGAAACGTATTGTGGACTGTATGCATAAGTATACCCATGCCAAGTTATTTATCATTATTCATGATGTAGAATCGATCCGTCTTTATGTTGATCAGCCTGAAAAAGGAAAAGATGAAATTGATTCATTTAATTGGGCAGACGGTATCATTGGCCACAATGATAAAATGAATCAATGGTTGAAGGATAACGGAGTGACTGTACCATTAATTAGTCTTGGAATCTTTGACTATGATAATCCGCAACCACTGCAAAAGTTTACTAGCTATGATAAGACAATCTGCTATGCAGGGAACTTAATTGATGCCAAATTCTTAAATGAATATCATCAAAAGAGTAAATTGACTGTCTTTGGTCCTAACCCAGCTGACCACTATAATGATAGTATCGATTATGAAGGACAGTACACTCCAGAAGAGCTGCCTAAACACCTTACGCAAAACTTTGGCCTTGTTTGGCACGGGACCAGCGCTGATACTTGTAATGGGACGTTTGGCAAATACTTACGGTACAATAACCCTCACAAGACTTCACTTTACTTGAGCTCTGGTTTGCCAGTAATTATCTGGGACCAGGCGGCCTTGGCACCATTTGTTGAAGAAAATGGTATTGGGATTACCGTTAGCAGCTTGAACGAAATTGATGAGCGCTTAGACGCAATTTCTTCGGCTGAATACCAGCGGATGCATGATAATGTCAAAAAGATAGCAGAAAAAATGCGGTCAGGTTACTATGTAACGACCGCAGTAAACAGAATGGTGGAAAAGACGAATGCAGAAGGCAAATAATTATATTATTTCATTGAAGGACCCATCTGGTAATGTTGGGGGCCCAAAAGCCAACATGGATAATATTAAGTTCCTAAAGAAGCTTGGCTTTAAGGAGTATTGGTTGGACTATGGTTGGAAACCGGGCTTTTGGTGGCACTACAGTATTTGGGACCAAATTACTGGCCGAATTAATAAGTTTAAGATGGCTTATATTGCTTTGCCACACTTTTTCCACCAGCATCCAGATATTGATAATATTATTATTCAGTATCCTCTCTACTCAAATAAGATTGTTAAATTAATTCATGATACTGTAAAGAAGTATAGTAATGCTAAGCTTTTCTTTATCATTCATGACGTAGAAGCAATTCGACTGTATGCAGATGAGCCAAGTCGTGGGCAGGCAGAACTAGACTCATTTAATTTGGCTGATGGTATTATTGTGCATAATGAAAAAATGCGGCAGTGGTTAAAAGCTAACGGTGTAACAGTACCACTGGTTAACCTTGGAATCTTTGACTATGATAATCCGCAACCGTTGCAAAAGTTTACCAGTTACGATAAGACAATCTGCTATGCTGGAAACTTAATTGATGCCAAATTCTTAAATGAATATCATCAAAAGAGCAAACTGACTGTCTTTGGTCCTAATCCGGCTGACCATTATAACGATAGTATCGATTATGAAGGACAGTACACTCCAGAAGAGCTGCCTAAACACCTTACGCAAAACTTTGGCCTTGTCTGGCACGGGACCAGCGCCGACACGTGTAATGGAACGTTTGGTAAATATTTACGGTACAATAACCCTCATAAGACCTCGCTTTACTTGAGTTCTGGCCTGCCAGTAATTATCTGGGACCAGGCGGCCTTGGCACCATTTGTTGAAGAAAATGGTATTGGGATTACCGTTAGCAGCTTGAACGAAATTGATGAGCGCTTAGACGCAATTTCTCCGGCTGAATACCAGCGGATGCATGAT
This sequence comes from Limosilactobacillus sp., assembly GCF_041859915.1. Lineage (GTDB taxonomy): Bacteria > Bacillota > Bacilli > Lactobacillales > Lactobacillaceae > Limosilactobacillus. Next base: position 28,168 of record NZ_JBFLGB010000009.1, on the reverse strand, counting down.
AATGTCAAAAAGATAGCAGAAAAAATGCGGTCAGGTTACTATGTAACGACCGCAGTGAAAAAAATAATTAACAATTAATGAACATGTTTATATGCCCTGTAAGTAACAATGTATAGCTGTGGAGCTAATCGCATGGCTATTAATCCTAGCCGGTACTTCAGAGGTAATAACTGTGAGGAGTTTTTAAGTTGTTTATTTAAGTGACTTAAAAACTCCTTTTGTTTTTCACCATTCCAGTTTGTGTCACCAAGAATATGTCGGTGTAAAACGTAAACTTCCGTTCTTACAAAAGTGTTTGCGACTAGTTCAGCTCGGTTAGCGATGTGGTGGAAAGCCAGACATTTGTCAACTTGATCAATATATGATTTGGCAAGTTGGTCTAGCTCAGGATAATAAGTGGTAGTAGTAGTTCCACTATTCTGATAGTACGTATATAGCGGCTCATGAATGTAAGCGATCCGTTGAGGGTTGATACACATTAAGTACCTAAACAAAAATAAAATATCTTCAACGAAATTTTTATTAGTGAACTGCAGGCCATTTTCATTAATGATTTTAGCCTTGAAAATTTTATTCCAGAGCCCGGAATCCATTTGATCGCGGTCAATTAAGAAATGTTTAGCAAGATCTTCTTTGGATTTGGTGCCTTCAAGAACAGAGTGACTCATATTTAATGTGTTATTCTGTAAAACCCGGTTAATGCCACAGATAACTAAATCATTATGTTCAGTTTTGGCAGTCATTTTCTGAAACATCTTGGATGAAAAACGATCATCGACATCCAAGAAGAAAAAGTATTTACCATGAGCATGCGCCATTCCCTTATTACGGGCAGCCGATTGAAATAGGTGATGCTGCGATAGTGCTTGAATGTTATCCTGCTTGGCAGCTGCAGACTGGATTAGAGAAAGTGTACGATCGCTAGAGCCATCGTCAATTAAAATAAGTTCTGTTGATTGACCAGTACTTGCCTTATTGAAGTTTTCAATGAATGGCTGGATGTCTTTCTCACAATTATAAACTGGAGTAATGACTGAGATGGTAGGCGTTGGCATACATGATCCTTCTTTCGTTTAAATGGTAGAGTTACCTAACTGCTTAATATAGCATACAAATTGTTACATAAAGGTTACAAAGAAGTAGGTATTTTATCATCTTATTTACATTTGGGAAAGTTCATTAATTTTTCATAAAATGTGAAGTATACTAAATAGCGGTTTGATTAATGTGACGAAATAAAAAAGGGGATTCTTTAGCTATATGGAAACACGAGAACATTTTAAACTTTATAAGCATGGCAAGAAATGGTGTGTTATGGCGATCGCAATGATTGCCACAGTGTTTGGCATGATGAGCGTGAAAAATGTTGATGCTTCAGTAAATACTAATGAACCAGTGGCTGTACAAACAATTAGTAGTGATTCGGCAGCTGATAGCTCAGCAACAGTACAGAGCACTGCAGTTTTGCAAAGCGAAGCAGCAGTTCAGAGCGCAGAGCCAGCACAGGCTAATGAATCAGCTGCTACATCAGCTACCCCAACAGTTGCTCAAGAGACGACAAATAATTCTAATAATAATGATTCACAACAAGTAGCAAGTAGCGCTAATGCTCTTTCAGCACAACCAAGTACCGCGACAGTAAATAATGTGCGGACGGTTAGTGCTCATGCTGCAGCCTATGGCACTAAAAACGGTTGGCAAAATGAAAACAACCATTGGGTTTACTACACCAATGGTAGTGTTCAGTCAGGACGCAATTACTCTTATTTACCAACTATTAACGGCCAGGGTCGTAGTTGGTATTTAGTTGATAATGGTGTTGTTCAATCCGGTGTGCAAAAGTGGGCTGGTACTTACTACGATTTTGATGCCAAAACTTATCAACGTGTTAACAATAACTATGTTCAATCCCAATGGGGTGACTGGTACCTCTTTGGTAACGATGGTCGGATTCAGACTAAGGTTCAAAAATGGGCTGGTACCTACTATTACTTTGATCCAGTGACATACTTGCGTGTCGATAACAACTATGTTCAATCCCAATGGGGCAACTGGTATATGTTTGGACAGGATGGCCGAATCGCTACAAGGGTTTACAATTGGGCTGGTACTTATTATTACTTTGATCCAGTAACTTACCTGCGTGTTGATAATGATTACCGGCAATCCCAATGGGGCGACTGGTACCTTTTTGGTAACGATGGTTGCATCTTATCTGGCTTACAAAAGTGGGCTGGCAACTACTATTACTTCAACCCTTCAACCTACCTTAAGGAAACCAATACTAACTTTACGTTTGCTGGTATGGCTCTTCATGCAGATAACTCTGGAGTAGTTACAGGGCAGAATCGGAATGCTTCGTTCTTGATAAGCATTTACCAAGCTACAATTGATGGTTGGCACCAGTATGGGGTATTACCATCTGTTACAGCTGCGCAAGCTATTCTTGAAAGTGCTTGGGGTGAATCTGCACTGGCTACGGAAGGACATAACTTATTCGGTATTAAAGGAAATTACAATGGCCAATCCATTGTGATGCGGACTGCTGAATATGGTAATGGTGGCTACTACTACATTAATGATGCTTTCCGTCGCTACCCAAGCAACTACGAGAGTGTTGTTGATCATGGTCGCTTCCTTGCCACTAATGGCCGTTACCATAACCTGTTATGGCAACGAAACTATGCCGTCGTTACCAATGATCTTCATGCAGATGGCTATGCAACAGATCCAGCATACGCTTCAAGCTTGAACAATGTCATTCGGACGTATGGATTAGATTCCTGGGATCGACAAGCATTTTAATGAATAAAGCAGATGATCTTGAGAATTAGAACATCTGCTTTATTTTTTGCTTATAAACCGTTATCATAAATATTAAGTCTTGATTATTAAGGAGGAACTTATACATTATGACACACAAAAAACACTTTAAATTATATAAGAGTGGTAAGAAATGGTGCATAATGGCGATTGCAGTTGTTACAATGGCTTTTGGCATGGCAAGTACGCAAACTGCTAATGCGGATGAAAATACAAATATCGAGCCTGCAACTACTCAAATCAGCAATAATTCAAATAATAACTCAACAGTAAATGCCGTTAGTGATCAAAAGGCTGATCAGGTGACGACAACTACTCAAAACGATGCTCAAGAGCAAACAACTAACACTAATTCAAACGCAAACGTTCAAAACAATGCAAGTAACACTGCTACTGACGGGCAAGCAAACCAAGTAAGCAGTAAGCAAAATGCAGGTGAGCAAGCAGCTGATAATATTATTAGTACACAAACTGTTACGAAACACTCCGCTGCTCCAGATACTCCAGAACAAAAGCCATTCACTGGTTGGAAGAAAAATGACCAGGGAGAATGGACCTTCTACCAGAATGGTCAGGTTGATCAAACTGGACGAAATTACTTATACTTACCAACGATTACTGCTAATGGAGCTGGCAGTGGTTCCAATTGGTATTTAGTTGATAATGGTGTTGTTCAGTCTGGTGTCCAAAAATGGGCTGACACTTATTATGACTTTGACCCAGTGACATACTTACGTGTTAATAACAACTATGTTCAGTCTCAATGGGGCGACTGGTACCTCTTCGGTAACGATGGCCGCATTCAAACCAGGGTTCAAAAGTGGGCTGGTACCTACTATTACTTTGACCCAGTGACATACTTACGTGTTAATAACAACTACGTTCAATCCCAATGGGGCGATTGGTACATGTTTGGCCCTGATGGCCGGATCGCTACGAAGGTTTACAAGTGGGCTGGTACCTATTATTACTTTGATCCAGTAACGTACCTGCGCGTTGATAATGATTATCGTCAATCCCAATGGGGAACCTGGTATCTCTTTGGCGGCGATGGCCGTATTCAAACCGGTGTTCACCGTTGGATGGGTTCCGTCTACTACTTTGACCCAGTAACGTATCTTCGAGTTAACAATGGATGGCGTGAAGGACTTTACTTTGGTGCGGATGGTCGTTTAGTAAATGGCGGCTTTGCTACTCGGGTAATTAACTGGTTCCTGCAACGCGAAGGTCGTCTTACATACTCAATGTATGGATCACGGACCGGGGCAGATGGAACAGCTGATTGTTCTGGCTCAATGACGGCAGCATTGAGATCTGCTGGTGCTTCAGCGCCGCAAATGATTTACAGTACTGAAACACTTCACGGTTACCTGCTTAATAATGGTTATTACTTAGCATACGAGGGTCGTGGTCCAGTTGATCTTCGTTATGGTGATGTTATTATTTGGGGTCACAAGGCTGCTAGTCTTGGTGGAAATGGCCACACTATGGTTGTTACCGGCTCTGGTGATTATCAAACCGTAATTTCTACTTGCTACTTAACCGAAGGAGAACGTGGAACGGCCGTTCAAGAAGTTTACTATAACAATTACTGGAATGATGATGATCAACCATACCAATATGTTTATCGTTTGATTAATCCAGCAAGAAATTAGTTAATTCTAAAAATAGAATGATTTTTAAGCAGTCTGTGTTTGGCCTTCAACGCAGTCTGCTTTTTTAGTCGTAAATATATAAGCTTAGAAAACAACCGGAACAGCGCTCGGAAAGCATTATTGCGTATTTCATTAATATATGTGTGACAAAAAAATTACATTTGTGTTGCAAAGATTATTGTTGGTTAACAAAAGCTCAATTTGCATTGTTTCTTGTGGGATTAACTGGTATTTTAAAAATCGTTAAGTAATTTAAGAAACGTTAAAAACTTCTCACTAAGAAAGGAAAATTTGAACTCTGATGGAAACTAAGAAACATTTCAAGTTATTTAAAGCAGGTAAGAAATGGTGTGTTATGGCAGTCGCAGTTGTTGCAACGATGATTGGCATGACTACTGTTGCTAATGCCGATGTGACTAGTGATGCGTCAGCTAACATTCAGACTGTTCAAGTTGTTGATGCTAATTCTGATGTTAATCAAGTAAGTGCTAGTGATAACACTAATGTACAGTCCTCAGCAGCTGCTGTTTCCAGTGCAGATGTTCAAAGCCAAGCTACTAATACCGTTGCAACAAGCGATGCTACAAGTGCAGAAACTGTTTCTGCTCAACCAGCGGTAGTTACAACGTCTACAGTTACCGCTCATGCTGCTGTTGCACCAGCTGCGCAGAAGAATGGCTGGGTAAATGAAAACAATCATTGGACTTATTACAATAATGGTAATGTTCAATCTGGTCGTAGTTATTCCTACTTACCAACTATTAACGGTCAAGGCCACAGTTGGTATTTAGTTGATAATGGTGTTGTTCAATCTGGTGTTCAAAAGTGGGCCGGTACGTACTACGACTTTGATGCTAAGACTTACCAACGAGTTAATAATAATTATGTTCAATCCCAATGGGGTGACTGGTACCTCTTTAATAACAATGGACAGATTCAGACCAAGGTTCAAAAGTGGGCCGGTACGTATTACTACTTTGACCCGGTAACATACTTACGTGTAAATAATGACTATCGTCAATCCCAATGGGGAAGTTGGTACCTCTTTGGTAATGATGGTAAGATCCAAACCGGTGTCCAAAAGTGGGCTGGTTCATACTACTACTTTGACCCAGTAACGTATTTGAAGGTTACTAATGATTACCGTCAATCTCAATGGGGTAGCTGGTACTTATTTGGTAATGATGGTCGCGTCCTTTCCGGCTTACAACAATGGAAGGGTCAAACTTATTACTTTAATCCTACGACCTTTACTAAAGTTGTTAACTCTGATGTAACTGTTAATGGCACTAAGTATCACTTAGACAATAATGGTGTTGCCAAGGCTGTCAGCAACGTTGATGCCAAGGTTAACCGTGCCTTGTCACAACGAGGTGTTGCATACGTTTGGGGTGGTAACACGCCGGCCGGTTTTGACTGCTCAGGTCTTGTTCAATGGGCATATGGCTTAGGTCCTAACTACCGTACTACATACCAACAAACAACGTTGGGTGCTCATCACTACGACGTCTACAATGCGCCAAAGGGTGCGCTGCTGTTCTTTGGTAGTGATGCTGCTCCATATCACGTAGCTATTTCTCTTGGTGATGGTACTTATGTTCATGCTCCAGAACCGGGCGATGTTGTTAAGATTGGTTACTCTAAGTACTTTAAGCCAAGTTACTTCATTAACATGTAATGTGTTAAGAATTTACATATCTTCAAATTAAAACTGTAGATTCTTGATGGTACTTTGTTATAATGACTTTGACTAAGGAATACGAGGAGAAAATATAAATGAAATTAAGTACTAAATTGTTGTCAACAGTTGCCGCTTGCGGAATGGTACTGAGTTTGGCTGCATGTGGTAATACCACTAAGACTAGTTCTTCAAAATCTGAAGCTGTCCAGAGCAGTAAAGTTACTAAGAAGCATAGTAGTAATAAGGGTAAGACTAGTGAACGTTCACAAAAGGAAAGTTCATCTGGCAACAGTCTTTCTTCACAGAAGAACAGTAACAGTTCTAGTGTTAATGGAAACAATGCTTCATCAAGTAGTGATAAATACGTTGTAACTGCTACTTCAGAAAGTGACATCAGTAGTAATGCCGTTGCTAAGTCTTCGAGCGTTGTTAAGAAGCAATCTTCCTCACAGCAGGCAACCATGAATGCCACTGATGCAAAGAACATTGTAAAGGAACACATTGGTAACCAGCTTAATAATCGGGGAGTTGCTGGCCAATCTACTAGTGATTTACCGTCAATTGATTCTATAGATAGTTATACGACTACCCAGAATGGTACTAATAATTGGACAGTTAGTGGTAATGGACATACTTACCATGTTACTGCTAATTCAGTTACTGGTAACTAATTGCATATGATTATATAGGTTAAATAAGGTATAATAAGTCGGTGTGTGTAGTTGCATACCGACTTATTATTTTAAACTGGGAGAACAAGGATGAGTAAAGTAAAAAAACACTATTGGTTAGTAACATTATTGATTGTCTTGGTTGGAATCAATATTACCTATCCTGCAGATGCAAACGTACCACGTTTTAATAGTAATACATATGAATCTATTCTTTTCGCTTTGTGGGTAATACTAATTTATATGGGAATTATAAAGGATAAGATTAATCGTATTTTAAAATATGATTGGATTATCGGAATCATTTTTTCTACAGTATATTGCCTTACCTTTATTACCAATGGTCTTACAAATAATAATTATTTGTATAGTGGAATCAATTTAGCCTTTACTATTTTTTCTTGGCTTAGTTGGGCAGTCATTTTTACCATTACTTTTACTTATATTAGAAATTACTTTGGAGTAAAAGAAGTTAACAAAGGAGAAGGAACTCCCAAAATCATTAAGATTTGGGCTATATTATCATTAATTTGGATTATATCGATTATCGGTTTCTTGCCTGGCCAGATTTCTTGGGATGGTTTAAAACAATTTTGTGAGTTCGAAGGGACATATGTTCATCAGTTAGGGTTCACATATAGTCCAACCAATCATCATCCATGGTTTACCACAGTTATGTTTGGAACCTTTTTTAATATTGGAAAGTCTTTATTTGGGGTAAACTTTGGTGTCTTTACAGTTATTATTGTTCAGTTTGTTATAAGTAGTCTTATATATTCTTTTGTTATTAGATATGTATGGATGAGAATGGGAAAAATTGGTGGAATATCGTCCTTTATCCTATTTGCCTCACCTATTTTCAGTTCTTACATAGTAACAGTAGATAAGAGTACTCTTTACTATGCCTTCTCTGCCTGGTTCTATCTTTGCTTTGCAAAATTATTTGAGAAACTTAAGGATGGAAAATGGAATTATAAAGATATTTTGTTATATACAATTTCCTCAACTTTGGTAGGACTGTTCAGAAATGATGCATTTTTGATTGTTATTATTGCTACACTTCTTTTGACTTTACTAGTGTTAAAGCAAAAGAAGAGATTAGCCTTTATTTTAGGCTCACTTGTAATTATTTTGGGTATCCATGTAGGATGGAATAATGTTCTGAATAATGAAAATGTAGTAAAAAGTTCCCCTTCGGAAGCATTGACAATTCCAATGCGACAATTAAGTTATGTATACATGACACATCCAAATACCTTTACTAAATCGGAATTAAACAAAATTAATAAGATTACCGCTTTGTCTAAAATAAAAGGTAAGTATGATATAAATAATGGTGATAACTTAAAGTCACTATTTCCATCGGATACTTTTTTGAATAGTGATGAGATAATTAAAGAAGTAGTAGCTGGAAAGAAAACACTAAAGACGACCAGTAGTGAAAAAAAGGCTACCGTTGATTATTTGAAATTATGGTTTATGACCGGAATAAAGTATCCAAATGAATATTTAAAAATTTATTTAGGTGCAAATTCACGATATTTAAATCCATTTATTCAATATGATGCAAGTCTGTTCCTTAACTACTATCCACCTATGCCAGTATTTTTACAACCGTCATGGTATAAAGAATATCATCCATTATTTAATAATAATGTTCGTAACGAGTATCGGCAGATTCTATCTATGATTACGATGACACCACCTTTGGCAATCATTTGTAATCCTGCGGTATTAATGTGGATATCGTTAATTCTTTTGTTTATTTTGCTTTGGCTTAGAGATTGGAAAGGAATAGGATTTTTATTGCCGTTGTTACTTATGTGTATGTTATTTACGGTAGTGTCAGTCAATGGATATACGAGATATACAATAGGTGCTTTGGCTGTTTTACCGATTGTATTTACATGTATTTGGCAAAGAAAGTTTAACTTAGACCAAATGATAAAGGAGAAATAATTGTGATGGATAAAATTGCTGTCCTCATTCCTTGTTACAATGAGGGAAAGACTATAGAGAAAGTTGTGTTGGATTGTCAAAAAGCAATTGCCAATATTCCTAATTCAACAGTTTATGTTTATGATAATAATTCATCTGATAATACAGCTGAACTAGCAAAAAAAGCTGGTGCAGTTGTTAGACATGAATACATGCAGGGAAAAGGTAATGTTATTCGAAGAATGTTTCGGGAAATCGATGCGGAATGTTACATCATGATTGATGGTGATGATACATATCCAGCTGAAGAAATTCCTAAGATGGCTAGCTATGTTCTAGATCAGAAGTACGACATGGTCGTTGGGGATCGCCTTAGTTCAAGTTATTTTGAAGAAAATAAGCGGCCATTCCATGGCATTGGAAATAAACTAGTGCGAGGAAGTATTAATTTCTTCTTTAAAAATGATATTCGGGATATTATGACTGGCTATCGGGCTTTTAGTGCTGAGTTTGTTAAGACATATCCCGTCTTGTCACATGGCTTTGAAATTGAAACAGAAATGAGTATTTTTGCTATTGTTAATAATATGGCAATGGCTAACCATGTTATTGAATATCGTGATCGACCGGCTGGTAGTGAATCTAAGCTGAATACATTTTCTGATGGCTTTAAGGTTTTGCGGCTTATCTTTACTCTGTATCGAAACTATAAGCCTTTTAAGTTCTACGGCTTCCTTTCTTTACTACTACTTATTATTGCAGCAATTGTCTTTGTTCCACATGTATGGATTCCCTATCATTTAACAGGAAGAGTAGCTAATATGCCAACATTAATTGTTTGTGGATTTTGTGTCATTGCGGGAATAATTTCATTTTATAGTGGGTTAATTTTAGACTCTATTCAGCGTCAGGATCGCCGAGAGTTTGAATTTAGGCTTCAAGAAGTACATCATTTTCTGAAGCAAGAAAATAAGCAGTGATTTACTTGCAATTTGGTAGTATTATAATAGTGTTATTTTGTTACTATGTTGGGGAGGAAAAACATGAGATCAAAAGAGCATTTGGGGGAGAATTTTATTTTAATTGAACAAACAGGGCCTAATAAATGGTAAAGTAAAAGGTGATAACTAATTAGTTTTCGAGTAGGAGGAAATGGTTTTGAAAACTAAAATTGCAAAGTTAGCAATGCTAGCAGCGGTATCGACTGCGGCAGGATTGATGCTGGGTGGCGTCAATGTAAAGGCCGATACTACTGCTAATAATAATCAGTCTGCTATTCAACAACAGGTTAATAGTACGAGTAACTATACTCAGAATAATGTTCAATTATACTCTAATAATTTAGCTCAGGCGCAAACACAAGCGGCTAGTGCAGCTGCCGTTAGCGTTCAGAATATTAATATTCCAGCGGGATATACTCTGGACGCAGTCAAAAATGTTCAAAATAGTGAGCAGGCCAACGAGCTGGAGAAGACATCCGTTAACGGGGTTTACAATAATAACTATCAGCAAGATCCCGGTGCCGAACAAGAGACCGTTGATATTAGCAGCTTAACACCGGAAAAGACGATTCAAATGAATCAATATGCGTTGAATTTGGTTAATCAGGTACGTTATGAATTAAAGGCACAACCACCATTTACTCAGAACCAGGATTCAGTTAATACCGTCAAGGGAATGGCCAATCAATACCAGGAAAAGGGTAAGAGCCTTTTGAAGGGTGATTGGCATGATGAGGATATTCTTCAGGGGCATGCGGAGAATATTTCTGCCTTTCAGATTTACATTGACAATGTTTCTGGACTACGGGCACGGCCGTTTGATGAAGCGCTAGGACGTGATTTTGCGAATACCGATAGCGTCCCGCTATTTAGTGTTAATAACATGGACGATCTGCAAGCTATGATCTACTATGGGGTTACCCTGATGCTCTTCAAGGATGCAGACGACAATTTTGGCCATGCTCAAAACTTCCTGACGAATTATCAGCCAATTGATCGGATGTCAGTTTACCCATCTCTTACGGAAGGAACTGGAAAGGGATATTATTCTGATGGGACTCCTCTTACATATAAACTTCTGAATGTTGATATGCATTTTATCTGGGCTGGGGCAAACCAGACAGGAGCTAATCAACCAAGTGATAATAACGTTACAGGCTGGCGAATTTCCAGTGATGGTAACCACTACGTTTATTATAAAGACAACCAGCCATTAGCAGGGCGCCAATATGTTTCGCTGCCGACAATCAATGGTGTAGGGACTAGTTGGTACCTTGTTGATAACGGTGTTGTTCAATCTGGTGTACAGAAATGGGCCGGAACCTATTATTACTTTAATCCGCAGAACTATTTGCGGGTAGACAATGATTATGTTCAATCCCAATGGGGCGATTGGTACCTCTTTGGTAATGATGGCCGAATCTTAACCGGTGTACAGAAGTGGGCTGGATCCTACTATTACTTTGACCCAGTAACCTACTTGAAGGTAACAAATGATTATCGTCAGTCGCAGTGGGGTAGCTGGTATCTCTTTGGTAGCGATGGTCGAATCTTAACCGGTGTACAAAAATGGGCTGGATCCTACTATTACTTTGACCCAGTAACCTACTTGAAGGTAACGAATGATTATCGTCAATCTCAGTGGGGCGATTGGTACCTCTTTGGCAACGATGGTCGGATCCTAACCGGTGTACAGAAGTGGGCTGGATCCTATTATTACTTTGACCCGGTAACCTATCTGAAGGTAACGAATAGCTATCGGCAGTCTCAATGGGGCGACTGGTATATGTTTGGCCCGGATGGTCGGATTGTTAGTGGTCTTTATAATTGGTTAGGCAACTTATACTACTTTGATCCGGTGACCTATCTTAAAGTTACTAATCAATATGTTTATGTTGGCGGTGTCCGTTACTGGGCAGATGCCAATGGGTATCTCAGCCGTGCCTAGTTAATCTAATGTGGTTAAATCATGAGACTATTATTAGTCGTTAAATAAAATGAGTTCTTACGCAATGAAATATTGTGTGAGAACTCATTTTTATTATCTTATAAATTAATTTATTAACTATTTAATTAATTGCTTTTACAGTTTAGCCTTCAACTTAACGTCTGGATATTTTTGCTTGAACCAGTTCTCGGCAAACTGGTTTTCAAACAGGAAGAGTGGCTGGTCATGGATATCCTTAACCAGAATATTCCGGGATGAGGACATCTTCTCATCCAGCTGGGCAGGATCAATCCACCGCGCTGTCTTGTGACCCATTGGTTCCATGATGACATCAGAATTGTATTCGTTCTTCATCCGGAACTTGAACACTTCAAACTGCAGCTGACCAACGGCCCCTAAGATGTAATCGTTAGAAGTGTAACTCCGGTAGAGTTGCACCGCCCCTTCTTGAACCAGTTGGTTGATCCCCTTGTGGAAAGACTTCTGCTTCATGACGTTCTTGGCAGAGACCCGAACGAAAAGCTCCGGCGTGAACTGCGGCAGCTTTTCAAATTGAATATTCTTTTTACCGGTGTAGATGGAGTCGCCAATTTGGAAGTTCCCGGTATCGTACAGCCCGATAATGTCACCGGCCACCGCCGTCTCGACATTCTCCCGGGTGTCGGCCATGAACTCGGTCACGTTGGAAAGCCGGAGCGGCTTCTGGGTCCGGGACAAGGTAACGTCTATCCCCCGGTCAAACTCACCGGAGCAGATCCGGACAAAGGCAATCCGATCACGGTGCCGCGGGTTCATGTTGGCCTGAATCTTAAAGACAAAGCCGGAGAATTCTTTATCTAATGGCTTGACTACCTCACCGTCTTCAGTCTTGTGGTCACCCGGTGCCGGTGCAAACTGCAGGTAGTTCTCCAAGAAGGTCTGAACCCCAAAGTTAGTCAGGGCTGAACCGAAGAACACAGGAGTCTGGTCACCACGGGCAATCTTGTCCCGGTCAAGCTGGTTCCCAGCCACCTCGATCAGTTCCATCCCGTCGAGGGCGTCCTGCCATTCACCAGCGCCGGCCAGCGGGTTGTCACCCTTAACCTTGCCATCGTCATCCAGTGGCAGGTATGGGTTATCTGGGTCCGACGGGTGCGTCAGGGCAACCCGACGATTAAAACGATCATAGAGACCCTTAAACTGGTGACCAGAACCAATTGGCCAGTTCATCGGGTAAGTTTCGATGCCCAGCACGTCCTCAACCTCATTCAGCAGATCGAGTGGTTCCCGGGCATCCCGGTCGAACTTATTCATGAATGTGAAGATCGGAATCCCCCGCATCTTACAGATCTGGAAGAGCTTCTTGGTCTGAGGCTCGATCCCCTTAGCAGAGTCAATCACCATGACCGCAGAATCCACCGCCATCAAGGTCCGGTAGGTGTCTTCAGAGAAGTCTTCGTGTCCTGGGGTATCCAGGATATTGATCCGCTTGCCCTTGAAGTCAAACTGCATAACAGACGAGGTAACAGAGATTCCACGCTTCTTTTCGATCTCCATCCAGTCGGACTTAGCGAAGTTCCCGGTCTTCCGGGCCTTAACCGTTCCGGCTTCCCGGACAACGCCCCCGAAGAGCAGGAGCTGTTCAGTAATCGTCGTCTTCCCGGCGTCAGGGTGCGAGATGATCGCAAAGGTCCGTCGCTTATTGACTGCTTCAGCGAGTTCTTTAGTTGATTTCATCGATAAAATCCTTTCATATATAGTATTCGCGAAATATCTCTACTATATTAATATAATTTTTTGTTAAAGTCTAACTTTCCAAAAAGTTACAGAAAGGTTAAACTATATATATTGCATTGAATTTACATTGACAATTTTGCTATATTTGATACTGTTAGAATTTATTTGGTCGAGGTATTAATCTTTATGGATAATAATAATCACCGCGAATCCCGCGAAGAGTACCGGAAACGGATGGAGGAGCGGATTCAAAAGCAGGTTAATGAAAACCGCCAACGTGAACAAGAAGAACAGGCTGAGGAACCGCCACGTTATCAGCCGAATGATAACTACCAAGAGCCTCAGGATAACTTTGAACCGCCAGTTAAGCACCATTACCGGATGCCTAACTGGATGCGCGCTCTCATCTGGATCTTGATCATCTTGGTTGCCTTGGGTGGGTTCTATGAATATCACAAGATTCACTCAGCGGCCAATGGGATGTTCGCTAATGGCGATGGAAAGATCAGTAAGAAGCTGCAAAAGGGTGAACCGGTCTCCGTCCTTGCAATGGGGACCGATGTTGGTGCCCTGAACCGGGGTAATAAGGGTGGTAACACTGATTCAATGGAACTCTTCACCATTAACCCCAAGAAGCAGACGATTACGATGACCAGTATTCCGCGTGATATTCTGGTCCGTGTCAACACAAGTGATGGCCCAGATTACGTTAAGCTCAACGCTGCCTATTCGATCGGCGGACCTAAGCAATCAGTTAAGCAGGTAGAAGAACTGCTGGGCGTTCCAATTGATTACTACGCAGTCATTAACATGGGTGTTCTCGAGAAGGTCGTCAATTCTGTCGGCGGGGTAACTGTTAATAACCCGTTTGCCTTTGATTATGAAGGCCACCACTTCAAGAAGGGAACGCAACACTTGAATGGGACCAACGCCCTCAAGTACTCTCGGATGCGGTATGATGATCCAAATAATGATTACGGTCGGCAAAAACGGCAGCAGCAGATCTTGCAAAACGTTATCCAAAAGTTCAAGACATCTGGCTCAATCGGTGCTGCCAATAAGATTCTGGATGCCGTTGGTGACGGGGTCAAGACTAATATTCCAATCGATGATATCGCGACCCTTTACGGGAACTATCATGGTGCTATGAACAACGTCAAGACCTACCACTTCCAAGGGCAGAACGCAACCATCGATGGAGTTTCCTTCCAGATTGCTAGTCCAAAGGAAATCAACCGGGTTTCTAAGCTGGTTCGTAAGCAGCTTGGCCTTCAACCGAAGACAGTGGTTAACCACGAGACTAAGATGTACAAGTCACAACCAAACTTTGATGGTTACAACAATACTGACTTCATTCTGCCTGGTGGCGCTTCCTATAATGATCCGGGTAGCGGTAACGGTAGTGACTACGTAACTAGTTCACATTCTTCGTCTCGAGCATCTAGCTATGATGAGAGTGAGGGAGGCACCAGTTATGGTCGACAACAATCAGCGGATAGCCTTTACCGGGCTTACCGGACGCCTTCGTATTCTGTAAATTACTAATAGTAGAAAAATTTGAATAAATTAAGTGTCTAACAAGCGTTGAGAGTGCGTAATGCAAAATGTCTCCTACATAAATGTGGGAGGCATTTTTTGCCATAAATAAATCTTTAATTATAAAGATAAGCAGAATTGTCAAGATGAACGATTATAGTTTAGTTCAGTGAATATTGAAAACGTTACCTTTTTGAGCTATATTTATTTCGTAATTAATTAAATAGGTCTTAATTAATTGGAGAGGAATAAAAATGGAAATAAAAAAGCATTTCAAATTATACAAAAGTGGTAAACAATGGATAACAGCCGCAGTCGCTACCGTTGCAGCAGGAATGTTGCTAACAGTTGGGGGAAACACGGCTAATGCGGCAACGAATACTGACGAGTCGAGTAGTGATGTTGCAGCTTTAAATGTGGTAAATAACGAAGCAACTGCGCAGAGCGACAGTGGCAATACGCAGAATAGTAATAGTCAACAAGCAAATAAGGCATCGCAAACTGCAGATACTCAAACTGCCCAAGACGTTGCTTCTAATGCCAATATTACAAATCCACAATCAGCTGTATCAACTACAAATGGTGAGCAGGAAAAGGCAACAACTTCATTCCGTTTGGCAGGTGACAATGTCCAAAGCGGTTGGAAGCAAAATGACCAGGGACAAAATGTGTATTACCAAAACGGTAAGCCACTATCCGGCTTGCAATATGTAAGCCTGCCTACTATTCCACAAACTGGGGCTCAAGGCAGTACTAACTGGTATCTAACTAATAATGGTGTGGCTCAGTCTGGGGTTCAACAATGGGCCGGAACGTATTATTACTTTGATCCAGTAACGCATCTCCGTGTTGATAATAATTATGTTCAATCACAGTGGGGATCGTGGTACTTATTTGGACCAGATGGCCGGATCCGAACAGGCGTTCAGCAATGGGCTGGAACTTACTACTACTTTGACCCAGTAACTTATCTCCGTGTTGACAATGATTACCGTCAATCACAGTGGGGGTTATGGTACATGTTTGGTCATGATGGCCGGATCGTTACTAAGGTCTATCCATGGGCCGGATCTTACTATTACTTTGATCCTTCCACCTATCTCCGTGTTGATAACGATTATCGTCAGTCACAGTGGGGCGACTGGTACTTATTCGGACAGGACGGCCGGATTCAAACGGGTGTTCAACGCTGGGCTGGGACGTACTACTACTTTGACCCAGTGACCTACCTTCGTGTCGACAATGATTACCGTCAATCTCAGTGGGGAATGTGGTACATGTTTGGTCACGATGGTCGGATTGTCAGCGGCCTGTATAAGTGGAGTAAGAACAATCAGTGGTACTACTTTGACCCGGCAACTTACTTAGCGGTAACTACTGATTACATCCAAGCAAATGATGGTAACTGGTACCTCTTTACGAAGGACGGAACAGCTGCCAGTCGTGTTGCTCAGTGGGCTGGAACTTACTACTACTTTGATCCAGTGACCCACCTTCGTGTCGACAATAATTATGTTCAGTCCCAGTGGGGATTATGGTACATGTTTGGTCCCGATGGCCGAATTGTGACGGGACGCAAGGAATGGTATGGTAGCTACTATTACTTCGATCCAACAACCTACCTTAAGGTTACTAATAAGTGGGTAGATGGTAAGTACTATGGTCCAGATGGTGCCCAAGCTATCTCTACGCTGATGAATATTGACAATCATACTTACTACTTTGATGATCAAGGGCAGCAGATTGCCAACCAATTTAAGACGGTCAATGGGAATACCTACTACTTTGGCAACGATAAGGCAGCCGTAACCGGCCAGAAGTGGATCAATGGTAAGCTGTACAACTTCAGTGATAATGGTATCCTACTGGGCAATCGTTACGGAAAGATTGAGAATGGTAAGCTAAATATCTATAACGCCGATGGTTCATTGATTAAGACAGTCGCCGAGGGGCCATGGGAAAACATTGCTTACAAGGAAGATTCAAGTGCAATTAACAACGTTGACGGATACGTCAGCTACACTGGCTGGTACCGGCCATATGGGACGAGTCAGGACGGCAAGACTTGGTACCGGACTAGCGTAGCAGATTGGCGGCCAATTCTGATGTACGCATGGCCAAGCAAGGATGTCCAAGCTCAATTCATTAAGTATTTTGTCAACCATGGCTACGTAAACAGCAACTATAATTTGACGGCAGATACTGTCAAAGACTTATCTAAGGATACTGCAACCAGCAAGTTGGATGACATGGCACAAAACTTACGATATGTTATTGAACAACACATCGTTGCAGCCAAGGGAACTGGTGCATTGGCTAATGATATCAATGGCTTTATGGCTACCGTTCCTGAATTGTCTAAGGATTCGGAGTTGTCAGTGGTTAACAGCCGTGGCTATGTTCCGGATCCCAGCGGTACTGTCTACGATGATCAAATTACCTTTGTTAATAACAACTCTAAGAATCAAACAATTGGTAATACGAGCTATGCAGACAGTAATTACCGCTTAATGAATCGAACCGTTAATAATCAAGCTGGTAATGATAATAGTGACAATAGTTTTGAACTTTTGGTTGGTAATGATATCGATAACTCTAATCCGGTCGTTCAAGCAGAAAACCTTAACTGGGAATACTTCCTGCTGAACTACGGTAAGTTAATGCATTACAATGCTGACGGAAACTTTGACGGTTTCAGAATTGACGCTGCGGATAATATTGATGCAGATGTTCTGGATCAGGCTGCACAACTGATTGATAGCATGTACAAGACCAAAGGTAATCAGGCTAACGCTAATGATCACCTGATTTATAACGAAGGTTACCATTCTGGAGCTGCTCAAATGCTGAATAAGAAGGGCAACCCGGAGCTATACATGGATTCAGGTTACTTCTACACGCTTGAAAATGTTTTAGGTCGGGCTACTGGTCGTGACAATATCGGTAATCTAATTACGAATAGTGTCGTTAACCGGCAAAATGACGTTACTGAGAACCAGGCTACGCCAAATTGGTCGTTTGTAACTAACCATGATCAGCGCAAGAACGTCATTAACCAGATTATTATTGATAATCACCCTAATACGCCAAATATTATGAGTGACGGTTACAAGGCTGAGTATGCTCAACAAGCATGGAAAGAATTCTATGCAGATCAGGCCAAGACAAACAAGAAGTACGCTCAATATAACCTGCCTGCTCAATACGCTCTGTTACTGAGCAACAAAGACACGGTTCCTCAGGTTTACTACGGTGACCTGTACGATGAGACCAATCAATACATGCAGACAAAGTCGATGTACTATGATGCCATCACGGCTTTGATGAAGGCCCGGAAGGAATATGTAAGTGGTGGCCAGACCATGACTAAGATTAATGATCACTTGCTTACGAGTGTTCGTTATGGTAAAGGAATAGTAGATGCAAATGATTCTATCGCGGATCCTGTTGGTCGAAACTCAGGGATGGCAGTAATTGTTGGCAACGATCCTCAACTTGCTTCTCAATTTATCAGCGTTAATATGGGGAAAGCCCATGCTAACCAAGAGTACAAAGAGGTAATTGGAACAACAGATACTGGTCTATCTTACTCAGCACCAACCATTCGGACAGATGAAAATGGTATCTTGAAGCTTAATGTGAAGGGTTACAGCAATCCTTACGTTAGTGGATACCTGAGCGTATGGGTACCGGTAAATGGCGGGAATGATGTGACTACCAAAGCCACAGACATTGCCAATAATGGAAATAAGACTTACTCTTCTAATGCAGCATTAGACTCACACATGATCTATGAAGACTTTAGTCTGTTCCAGCCAGAACCAACATCCAAGAGTGAACACGCATACAATATTATTGCTAACAACGCTGCACTCTTTAACTCACTGGGAATTACCGACTTTTGGATGGCACCAGCTTACACGCCGCTTGGAATGAGCAGGTACAACGAAGGTTATGCAATGACTGATCGTTACAACCTAGGGACGGACGCCAACCCAACCAAGTACGGAAGCGGTGAAGAATTAGCCAACGCTATTGCTGCTCTGCATGCAGCCGGGTTGAAGGTTCAAGAAGACTTAGTAATGAACCAAATGATGGGTTTCTCTACCCAAGAGGCCGTCACGGTTACACGGAGCAATAGTTATGGAAATCAAATATCTGTTGATGGCAAAACGTTTGCTAACCAAATTTACTTTGCATACACTCGTGGTGGCGGTAAAGGCCAGGAAGAATACGGTGGTAAGTACTTGGCTGAATTACAACAGAAGTACCCAGAACTGTTTACAACCAAGGCAGCATCCACTGGCGTTGCCCCAGACCCATCAGTTCGGATTACTGAGTGGAGTGCCAAGTACGAAAATGGTACGTCACTGCAAAATATCGGGATTGGTTTGGCCGTGAAATTGCCTAATGGTGAGTATGCTTACTTGAATAGTGATTCAAATAAGGCATTCCCTACTACTCTGCCAGAAGCAATGTCATCGGCAGATTACTATGCTAACCTTGAACAAAAATAAGGTAGACTTATTCTGGACGTTTATTAATTAGTCCCAAAGGTCTCCTACACTTTGTGGGAGGCCTTTTTGGTTAGCGAAAAATCTTACGTGAAGATTAATACTTAAATTATATTTTCGCTTAACTGCTTTTTTAGTGTTAAAATGAAATAAGGCTTAGTCTATTTAATTATTGCTTTCAACGCCTTGAAAGTGCTAATTATCCATGATACGATTTAAATTGACTTTACCGGTAAATTTAGGGAGGAAGTCTGTATGGAAAGATTTTTCAAGAAAACTATTGTGGGGATTGCAGCATTAACAACCTCCGTATTTCTTACCGCCTGTGGACAGCAAGCAGCTAGTCAACAATCTAGTCATAGCTCATCGAATACGCCTTCAGCAGAGAGTGAGTCAACGAGGGCTTACCATTCCGCTGAGCATTTAATTCGTCAAGGCGAATATAAGGCAGCTTCAAATAAGCTTAGCGATGTAAATCATCGTTCCCAACAGGTCAACAACTTGAATGCCGACTTGCATAGTTACATGAGTGCTAAGAAATCATATAACAATGGTAACTATGATAAGGCAAGCAGTAACTTGTCATCTCTGAAGTCCAATAGTTCAGCAATGCGTGGCGCATATACTGACTTGCAGAACAAGATTTCAAATGCTGAGAAGGTAAGCTCAAGCAGCAGTTCTGTTGCAAATAGCGCATCAACGAGTAGCGCTGCAAGCAGCTCAGCAACTAGTCAGACTACTACGGCTAATGAAACCAGTACTAGCGTTGTTAATAGTTTTGCCAATAAGATGGGCTTTGATAATAACAATGGCTACTCCATCACGCCAATTAATAAAGACGGAAACAACTACCGCTTTGAAGTTCGGCAAAATAACAAGGATAATACCGTTGCCAATATGGTAGGTATTTATCAATACAATAGCCAGACCGGCACAGCCACTAAGGTTCAATAAAATAATATCAGAGCAGGTGAACAGTCCGTACCAGGCTAAATGGTATGGGCTGTTTGTCTGTTTATAATTGCTTTTTTAGAGATTAAAAGCAGAAATGAGGATATATAATGTCTAGTCAAAAATTCTACCATTGGCTGTTCTGGCCATTGGTTCTTCTCGTCATTGCGACGTTAATCTTTGTCTGTACAAAGATCCAGTTTATCTTCAAGCCCTTTTTGACCTTCATCTCGGTAATCTTCGTGCCGCTGATCCTGTCGGGCTTTTTATATTACATGCTGAACCCGATCCTTAAGTTGATGATGAAGGTACGGATTGGCCGCTTCCATTTTAATAAGGGAATTGCGAGCCTTCTCCTGGTGGTACTGCTGATTTTGATTATTGTCGGGGGATTAGCAATCTTGATTCCGCCGGTGGTCAAGGAAATTACCAGTCTGGTGACTCATTTGCCACAGACCGCCACTGGGATCCAGCGCCTGCTGAACAATACGATTCAGCACTCACCGTTCAAGAAGGTGGACCTGAACTCCTACTATCGGCAGTTTGACCACCAGCTGGCCAAGTATGCTCAGATCGTCCTGAAGGGGCTATCGTCACGGGTTGGCGATATTATCGGGATGGTTACCAACATCACAGTGGTTACCATTACCGTGCCCGTGATGCTCTTTTACATGCTTAAGGACGGTTCCAAGTTGGCGCCGAGCGTGCAGAAGTGGCTGTCACCACACCACGCTAAGGAAGTTGACCAGCTGCTCCGCAAGATGAACGATACCCTGTCCTCTTATATCTCGGGGCAGGTAATTGAATGTCTCTTTGTTGGGGCCTTTACCTCGATTGGTTACCTAATCATTAAGCAGCCAATGGCCCTGGTCCTCGGCATTGTTGCCGGTCTGTGCAACATTATCCCTTACATCGGACCTTATATTGGGATCGCTCCGGCCCTGTTCGTTTCACTGACGATGGCACCCAAGAAGCTGATCCCAGTGATCATCGTGGTCCTGATTGTTCAGCAGATTGATGGGAACATTGTCTACCCGAATATCATCGGGCGCAGTCTCAAAATTCACCCGCTGACGATCATCCTGCTCCTGCTGGCGGCGGGGCACATTGCCGGCATTGCGGGGATGATCCTCTGTATTCCAACCTATGCGGTGGTCAAGACCGTCTGTGAATACTTCTTTGATATCTATCGCATTGAACACCCAGTAAAGGATGGTACGGATGAGTAGATTTTGTAGAAAATACGGTTATATAGGGTTATTCGCTATTAACGCATTACTCTTGTATGTATATCTTTTTAAGGCACGAGTAATTCCACTAGGCTGGGATACACAGTTTCACTTAAACCGAATTGAAGAATTGTATAGAAGCATTCAAAGCGGCCATCTTTTTTCTTCTACGGGAACCTATACTTTTTCCAGCATTGGCCTTGCCATCAATAGATTTTATCCATACCTGTTTTTATATTTATTTGCTCTACTGCGATTTATTTTAGATCCAATTGTTGCTTATAACCTCGGCTGCTTTTTATTAACATTAGCTTCTTTACTCATTTCTTACTTTTCAATAAAGAGCCTTACTAATTCCAAGAAGACGGCCTTTTTGTTTAGTATTCTTTATAACAATAGTGGGTATTTGTTACTGCAGATAAGTATGCGTGGGGACATCGCAGAATATATTGCTTTGTTATTATTGCCCTTGATTTTTTTAGGTGGGGAGCGAATATTTGATTCGTGGTCACAACAATGGCTATGGCTTCCTATAGGGATGGTATTGGTTTGCTATACCCATATATTATCTGTCATTTTATTCGCATTCTTTTTAGGGTGTGTATATTTATTAGAGTATAAACAAATTAATTTACTTGTCGTTAAACGTCTAATTATTAGTGTTGGCATTACAATACTATTTTGTTTACCATTACTGATTACGATGCTTCGAGCACGTGAAAAAGCTTCTGTAATTGTTCCTATTGTTCCAGATGTATTAATTAATGAGGCTGTTAGTCCAAGTAATTTATTATATAATTCTCTAAACAACGCTAGTCCTAATAGTCTTTTAGATGTTAACTTGGGATTGGTAATTGTTCTTGCAGGGATAACTGGTGTAGTAGCATTTAGACTACGAAATAGGGAATTAAGAATTATTGAATCCCTGGGGATACTTTTCATTTTTTTGGCGACTAATTTGTTTCCATGGTTTATTTTTCAGAATACACCACTACATGTTATTCAATTCCCATGGCGCTTTTTAGGCCTAGCCACTTTCTGCTTCTCGTTGGTGCTTGCAGAATTATGCAGTAGAAAACCTCGTTGGCTTATTGGGTTGATGGCATTTCTGATTTGCATGATTAGTTTTACTTATATGCATCAATATCTCTATAATTCGCCAGCTGTTCAAAAAATTAGTAATGATAGTGATTATGAGCGGGTCTCCACGAGTGCGGTTTATACCGATTATATGCCGACTGAAACCTTAAAAGGCATGGATCACGCTAAAGTATTCCGTTCGGAACTGGATGTTCATAAACATATTGCTAATGTGAATGGCTGCCAAGTAAAATTACCCCAAAAGAGTATTGTTCCAAAGTATAATGCAATTCAATATAGAGTTACAGGATTAGAGAAGGGAAAGACTAGTAGGGTAGTATTACCGGTATTAAATTATGGGGAAAATCATTCAACGCATGGTATAAAAACACAAGTATCAGCAAGAGGCGAAACGGTAGTTACTTTTGTGCCTAAAGGTTCAAACCAGTTGATAGAAGTTTATGTAAAATAATAGTCTAATATTATTTAGTACTCATGCTCAGTAAAAGATACTTTGATGTGTCAAAAAAATATAATTTGAAGATGTGAGGCTAAAACAAAGGCGCTGACCAATATTGTAATAATTAGTCAACGCCTTTTTAGTTAGGAATAAGTATCCTTATTCCTCCTCATCAATCTTCACATAATTCCCAGATACATACCGCTTGTCCCCAATCTCATACCAGGTCAGCTGGTTATCGCTGAGCTTGTTGGTGAGGGTAACTTCCTGGCCATCGTCAATCTTGTCCACGCGGTTTCCATATGGGGCATCGTAGATATCGATTGCCTTGCCGGGGATGTAGTCAATAGTGGCCTTGACGTTATTGAGCCGGAGGACGGTCAGCTGGTTTTCCAGACGTGAGGGGATCTTTTTCTCGCCTTCGAACGGATTGTCGACGATATGCATCTTTTCGTACTTGATCCACTGGTCAGCACCGATCTCGTACCAGAATTGCCCATCCTTGGTGGCGACCCGCTGGAAGGCCTTGATGATAATATCCTGTGGCAGCGGTTGGCCGACCGGCATCCCCTCGACAGTATCGTAGACGACCGTTGGGGCCTCCAGCTCCAGATACATATCTA
Organism: Limosilactobacillus sp.; assembly: GCF_041859915.1. Classification (GTDB taxonomy): domain Bacteria; phylum Bacillota; class Bacilli; order Lactobacillales; family Lactobacillaceae; genus Limosilactobacillus. The sequence continues at coordinate 4,342 of NZ_JBFLGB010000009.1, read as the reverse complement.
TGTCCTGGACTTCGCCCCATGACTTCTTACGGTAAAAGATCTTGACGTTACGCTGGGTCATGTCAAAGGTCCCGGTAAGCTCGCCTTCAGCCTTAACATAGTCGTAGTTGGGGAATTTTTTCTGATCAACCTGGTATTCTTCGCCAATGCGTCCCCGTAGCAATTGGGGAACAATCAGATTAGCGCCAGAATTAATATCGACATAATAAACCCAGATTGGGTTGCCCGTTTTAAACTTTTCAAACATATTTTCACCCCGATAAAGATACTATTTCTTTTATTATACCGCTTTTTATTAGCCGTCACGCATTCCCTCTGCTATTTTTAACCACCCTTAAAATTAGCCAAGCCACCCCTGATCTGGTAGAATTTAGCTATTCGAAACGAAAGTGAGGGAAGAGAATGACACGGCACCAACGCATCCGGCGGAATACGCTACGGGCAATCTTCATGGCGATTATCATCCTCCAGGACCTGGTTCCGTTCTTCGGCAACATCCCCCTGGGACCGCTGAGTATCACCACCCTCCACGTCACGGTTATCCTGGCGGCAATCACCCTCGGGCCAGGGGAGGGGGCAATCATCGGTGGTGTCTGGGGTATCCTGACCTGGGTTCGCGCCTTCGTAGCACCGACGAGTCCGCTCGCTCCGCTGGTGTTTACCAATCCGCTGGTGGCCATCTTCCCGCGGATCATGATCGGTGTGGTGGCCGGCTACCTCTTCCGTCTGGTTGTCCATTACAGTCATTCCCAACGCTTAGCGGCGATCCTGGCAGCGGCCGCCGGAGCCATCACGAATACCGGCCTGGTCCTGGGACTGATCTACCTCTTTTATCGGACGCCCGCCGTGGCCCACGCTTACGGGGTGAACGTTAGCCACCTCTTACCGGCCCTGTTGGCGATCATGGCGACCAATGGCCTGGCGGAGCTTCTCCTGGCCGTCATCATCGTGCCGCTGATCGCGTTGCCGGTACTGGAGGTTCGGCGCCGCTTGGGACAATAACAAATAAAGGTATCATCCATAATAAAAACCCGTTCGGAATATCATTGTACGTATTCCGGACGGGTTATCTATTTATTAGGGGACCGGTGTTGCGGTTCCTTTATTTAGTCTTCTTGCTTGTTAACGTCGCTGGTAGTGGCAGGAGCCGTAGCTGCAGTTACGGTGATGTTGCCATCGTCGTCGAGCTTAGCGGCTAGCTGCTTGACGTCATTGTGGTCAAGTACGTAGTCAGCGATCCGGTCTTCGATCTGTTCCTGGATGACCCGGCGCAGTGGACGAGCACCCATCTTTGGATCGAAGCCGAGGTCAACCAGCTTGGCTTCGACGTCTTCTGGGACATCGATGTGGAGACCACGGTCGTTGAGCATCGTGTTGACGTCGTTGATCATCAAGTTAACGATCTTCATCAGGTCGTCCTTGGTGAGGGCGTTGAACTGAACGATGTCGTCGAACCGGTTAAGGAATTCCGGCTTGAAGTAGTTGGTCAGCTTGTCAATGATGGAGTGGGTGTTGCCGCTGGCCTCGGCACCGAAACCAACACTGGCAACGGCATCCCCAGTCCCGGCGTTAGACGTCATGATGATGATCGTGTCCTTGAAGGAAACGGTCCGGCCTTGTGAATCGGTCAGGCGGCCGTCATCGAGGATCTGCAGGAACATGTGCATAACATCTGGGTGGGCCTTTTCAACTTCATCGAGTAGGATCAGACTGTATGGGTGCCGTCGAACTTGTTCGGTCAATTGACCGGCTTCCTCGTAACCAACGTAACCAGGAGCGGCCCCGATCAGCTTAGAAGTTGATGTCTTGTCCATGTATTCGGACATGTCGAACCGGATCATAGCATCCTTGGAACCGAAGAGCTGCTTAGCAAGCTGCTTAGCGGTTTCGGTCTTACCGACACCAGTTGGGCCGACGAAGAGGAAGGAACCAATTGGCCGACCAGACTTGTTCAGCCCAATCCGGTTCCGCCGAATGGCCCGGGCAATCTTATCAACCGCCTCGTTTTGGCCGATGACGTGTTCCTCAAGCTTCTTGTCGAGGTCCCGCAACTGGTTTTCTTCTTGCTTCTGAAGGCCGCCGACAGGGATGTTGGTCTTCTCTTCGACAATCTTTTGCATGTCAGCAACCGTAACCGTAGCGGAGTCCTCAGTGTGGTTTTCTTCCGCTGCCTTCTTGGCCTTCTCCAGCTTAGTAACTTGGTCACGGTAGAAGGCGGCCTTTTCGTAGTCTTGGTTGTCAACAGCTTGCTGCTTGTGGGCTTCAGCCGTGTGGATCTCATTTTCAATCGTGTTTGGATCAGCCATCTTCAGAGTGAGGTTCTTCCGGGAACCAGCTTCATCGAGCAGGTCGATCGCCTTGTCCGGCAGGAACCGGTCCTGGATGTAACGGTCAGAGAGCTTAGCAGCGGCCACGATGGCGTCATCCGTGTACTTAACGTGGTGGTAATCTTGGTAACGACCCTTGATTCCGTTAAGAATCTTGATGGTTTCCTCGACGGATGGTTCGTCAACCTCGACTGGTTGGAACCGCCGAGCGAGGGCGGCATCCTTTTCAATCTTCCGGTATTCGTTAAGGGTCGTGGCCCCGATGAGTTGGAAGTCACCCCGGGCGAGGGCTGGCTTCAAGACGTTACCGGCGTCCATGCCGCCCTCGGCATTACCGGCCCCCATGATTTCGTGGATTTCGTCAATGAAGAGGATGATGTTCTGGTTCTTCTGCACTTCCTGCATCAGTTGCTGCATCCGCTTTTCGAATTGGCCACGGATTCCCGTGCCTTGAACCAGGGAAACGACGTCGAGCCGGATAATCTCCTTGTTGGCCAGCTTTTCTGGCACTTCACCAGAGACGATGGCCTGGGCGAGACCTTCGACAACGGCCGTTTTACCAACCCCGGCTTCCCCGATCAGGACTGGGTTGTTCTTGGTCCGCCGGTTGAGGATTTCGATGACCCGCTTGATTTCGTTGTCCCGACCGATCACGGGGTCGATCTTGCCTTGGCGAGCCATGTCGGTGAGGTTGATCCCGTATTGACCGAGAACTCCCTTGCCGCCGCGCCGGCCGCCTTGACGTTGGCCCTGGGCACCGGCAGCTTGACCGTTAGCACCAGCAGCTTGGCTTTGCATGTTGTTCATTGCGTTCATGAAGTCTTCGAGGCTTCCAAAATTGAAGTTATTCATTCCGTTCCCCCCGTTCATCATATTGGTTTGAAGGTTTTGTAATTTTTGATAGCAATCTTGGCAGAGGTCGATTTGAACCCGCTGACCATTGAAGTTCATCTGTAGGTGAATCGTCGCGGGATTTTGATGACAATTTTGACAGAGCATCTAATAAAATACCTCCTTAAGAAGTATGGGTGAAAGGTCGGAAATTGTTTGACCTTTCTTGACCATTGATTACATTATACTTACTTTTAGTCGTAAAGCAAGTCAGAAGTACTGACTTACGAAAATCCTAAAGACTTGGCGGCGTACGTAACTGTTCAATGTCTATTTAGATTTTAGCACTCTTTATATTAGAATGCTAAAATGAGTGACCCGGAGTTGATTTATGGTAGAATTCTGGTGGAGGTAATAATATGGAGAACTTTGAACAGCAACTCGACGACCTGCGCGCCGGAAAGATCGACCACTTCGAGATTACCCCGGAGAACTTCCAGGAGTTCCAGCGGGTCTTCCACACCTATCCGTACCGGACCCAGATCGAAGGTAAGGCCAATATCGGTGGTAAGATTACCTATCATTTGCGGGAACGTTAAGGAATTCGCTAAAAGGGTGAGTTAAATTTTCCATGATCTTGTATTTAACGCTTACAATTGCTAAAATATACGTATCGAGGTGTATCAGAGGTGTATGGCCGCTGATAATTAAGTAAATCTGCTCGAAGGAGACTGATTAAGTATGGAAAAACGTGACTTTACAATTACTGCTGAGACTGGTATTCACGCACGTCCAGCAACGATTTTGGTACAAACTGCATCCAAGTACAACTCAGATGTAACCCTGTCCTACGAGGGCAAGAGCGTTAACCTGAAGTCCATCATGGGTGTTATGTCTCTTGGTGTTGGCCAAAACGCTGACGTTACCATCACGGCTAACGGTGACGACGAGAAGGAAGCCTTAGATGCCGTTGCTGAAACGATGAAGAAGGAAGGATTGACTGACTAATGTCTTTACTACTAGATGGGTTGGCAGCGAGTAGCGGAATTGCCATCGCTCCTGCTTACCTATTAGTAGGGCCAGATCTATCCATTAAGAAACAGCATATTGCTGACAAGAATCATGAAGTCGCTCGGCTTCGTGATTCTTTTGCTTTAACCACCAAAGAACTGAAGGCTATCCGG
>NZ_JBFLGB010000008.1:0-46455 GCF_041859915.1 Limosilactobacillus sp. | reverse complement strand
TACTAGTGCAGTTCGAATTAGTCTTGGCGACCAAAATACCTTGGAAGAAGCTGACCAATTTAATCGGGTCTTTGATGAATTGTATGCTGGCTTTCAAAAGATTATTGATTAAAAAGAAGTAACTAATTGAAAGGAGGGATTGTAAGGTGCAATATACCGAAATTATGGTCCGGTATGGTGAATTATCCACTAAGGGCCACAATAAGAAGTCTTTTATTGATCGTCTTGGTGCAAATGTTCGCCATGCCCTGCATAACTTTGACCAAGTCAAGGTCCATGCACAACGAGACCGTCTGCATGTTGAACTCAACGGTGCTGATTATGATCAGGTAATGAAACGGCTGAAGTTGGTTTTTGGCATTCAGAATTTTTCACCATCGATTCGAGTAGCAAAATCATTTGATGCGACGGCTAAAGCGGCAACCCAAATGGTTGAGGAACAAGTTGACCACCCCATGACCTTTAAAATCGAGACGAAGCGGTCTGACCACCATTTTAAGCTCGATACTTTTGGCATGAACGATAAGCTTGGTGGGTACCTTTTGCATAAGTTCCCTGATAAGCTTAAAGTTGATGTTCACCATCCTGACCTGACAATTCGGGTAGAAATTCGTCTTAACGGAATTTTTCTTTCAAGTGAAACTATTCAGGGTGCTGGTGGCTTACCAGTTGGCACCGCCGGTAAGGGAATGATGATGTTATCCGGTGGAATTGATTCGCCAGTAGCTGCTTACCTTGGAATGAAGCGGGGTGTTTCCATGGAAATGGTTCACTTCTACAGCCCGCCGTACACCAGTCCTCAGGCTCTCGCAAAGGCTAAACAATTGACAGAAAAATTGGCCAAGTATTGTGGGAGTATTCGCTTTATCCAGGTACCGTTTGCTGAGATTCAAGAAACGGTTAAGGAGAAGGTACCAGAGGGCTATCTGATGACCGTTCAAAGACGGATGATGCTCCGTTTGGCAGCCGCTCTGATGGTAAAGCGACACGGCCTAGCAATTTTTAATGGTGAATCGCTCGGCCAGGTGGCTTCACAGACCATGGAAAGTATGCTGGCGATCAACGATGTGACTGCTTTTCCGGTTCTGCGTCCGGTTCTGTCCTTTGATAAGACCGAAATTATTAAAATTGCTAAGGAGATTGGCACCTATGACCTGTCAATTTTGCCTTATGAAGACTGCTGTACCGTCTTTACGCCACCATCTCCCAAGACGAAACCGCGAGTTGATCGGGCACGTGAGTACGAAAAGCGTCTTGATATCGATGGCCTCTTAAAGCGATCTTTGGAGAATATCAAAATCACTCAAATTCATCCAGGTGAAGATTTCTTGAACCAAAATGAAGATGTTTTTGCTGAATTGTTGTAATCGGTGCTTGACGATCCACAATTATTTAGCTATGATACAAGCATAAATAAGCGTTGACCGAAAGAGTAACGAAAAGCGTGGATCCACCAGAGAGGGCCCGGTGCTGTAAAGGGCCTGGTTCAGCTTCGTGAAAGTAGTTCGGGAGCTGATTGGCTGAATTATAGTAGGCTGGTCCGGTTCATTGACCGTTATTAAATGAACGAGGGGGACGGGAAACCGTCCAACATAGGTGGTACCGCGATTCAATCGTCCTATCTGTTTAGATAGGGCGATTTTTTATTTTAGTTAATGCTATTAATTTAATTGAGAATTTTGGAAGGAGCGATTATACAGATGGCAACCAATAAGGAAATGTCAACGAAGTATGATCCGATAGCTGTCGAAGCTGGTCGTTACCAATGGTGGATTGACCAGGGTCTTTTTAAGCCAAGTGGCAACAAGAAAGCACACCCGTATTCAATTGTGATTCCACCGCCGAATGTTACGGGGAAGTTGCACTTAGGCCATGCTTGGGATACGACCCTGCAGGATATTTTAATTCGTTGGAAACGGATGCAAGGCTATGATGTTCTTTGGTTACCAGGGATGGACCATGCCGGAATTGCTACCCAGGCAAAGGTGGAAGCCCGTTTACGCAAACAGGGTATTTCACGTTATGATCTTGGTCGGAAGAAATTTGTCCAACAGGTTTGGGATTGGAAAGACGAATACGCTGACATTATCCACAAGCAGTGGGCCAAGATGGGAATCTCGGTTGATTATGACCGGGAACGTTTCACCTTGGATAAGGGTTTAAACAAGGCGGTTCGTAAAGTCTTCGTTGATCTCTATAAGAAAGGCTTAATCTACCGGGGAACCTACATTATCAATTGGGATCCCCAAGCACGGACGGCTCTGTCTGATATTGAAGTTATCCATAAAGATGATAAGGGTGCCTTCTACCATGTTAAGTATCCATTTACCGATGGTACTAAGTTTAATGGCAAGGACTACATTGAAATTGCCACGACCCGGCCAGAAACAATGTTTGGTGATGAAGCCGTAGCTGTTAACCCACACGATAAGCGTTACCAAGGCTTAGTTGGCAAGCACGTTCGCGTACCGTTGGTTAATCGGGAAATCGAAATCATTGCTGATGATTACGTTACCCCTGACTTTGGGACCGGAATGGTAAAAATTACTCCTGCCCACGACCCTAATGACTTTAAGGTTGGCAAACGACACAATTTACCAGAACTAAATACGATGAATGAGGATGCCTCAATGAACGAAAATACTGGTAAATATGAGGGCCTGGATCGGTTTGCAGCCCGGAAAGCCATGGTTAAAGACCTAGAAGACCAAGGTTACATGCTCAAGGTGGTGCCAATTGTTCACTCTGTTGGCCACTCTGAGCGGACCGGTGTTCAGGTTGAGGCCCGTCTATCCACACAATGGTTTGTGAAGATGAAACCATTGGCTAAGTTGGCGTTGGATAACCAGAAAACGGCCGATAAAGTTAACTTTATTCCAGGACGATTTGAACATACCTTTACCCAATGGATGGAAAACATTCATGATTGGGTGATCTCCCGGCAGCTATGGTGGGGACACCGTATTCCGGCCTGGTACCATAAGAAGACTGGTGAAATCTACGTTGGGATGGAAGCACCAAAGGATGCCGAAAACTGGACTCAAGATAAGGATGTCCTTGATACTTGGTTTAGTTCTGCACTGTGGCCATTTTCAACGATGGACTGGCCGAATACCGATGCTCCAGACTATAAGCGTTACTTCCCAACCAGTACTCTGGTAACGGGTTATGATATCATCTTTTTCTGGGTTTCCCGAATGATTTTCCAATCATTGGAATTCACTGGTAAGGCGCCATTTAAGAATGTTCTGCTTCATGGATTGATCCGTGATGAACAAGGACGGAAGATGTCCAAGTCACTGGGCAATGGGATTGACCCGATGGATGTTATCAAGAAGTACGGAGTCGATGCTTTACGCTGGTTCTTAATTACTGGTTCTACACCGGGACAGGATATCCGCTTCTCTTACACCAAGATGGATGCAGCCTGGAACTTTATCAACAAGATCTGGAATGCTAGCCGGTACGTGATCATGAACCTCGGTGACATGCCGGCACCAGTTCTACCAGATAAGGCTAAGTGGGATCTTGCCGATCGTTGGATTCTTAGCCGTTTGAATGCTACTGTCAAGCAGGTTAATGAGCAACTTAATAAGTTTGAATTTGGTGAAGCTGGTCGGGCGCTTTATAACTTCATTTGGGATGATTTCTGTGATTGGTACATTGAAATGACCAAGGAAAAGCTCAACAACGGTACTGCTGAAGAAAAGCAGGATACTAAGAATATCTTGGGCTATGTTCTTGACCAGCTTTTGAAACTGATGCACCCAATTATGCCGTTTGTTACCGAAAAGCTTTGGCAGTCGATGCCCCATGAAGGCAAGTCCATTATGATTGCTAAATATCCAGTTACCCATTCTGAATTTGACGATCCACAGGCGGAAGAACAAATGAGCAATTTGATTGCAATGATCAAGGCCGTTCGTAATATCCGCAGTCAGGTTAATGCGCCGATGTCGAAGCCGGTTGATATTCTTGTTAAAGTTGATAATCAACACTTGGGTGATACCCTCAGTGCTAACCGGGATTACATTGATCGTTTCTGCCACCCTGCGGAATTAACGATCTCAACTGATGTTAAGGCTCCTAAGCTAGCTTTGTCCGGTATCTTGGCTGGTGCCGAAGTCTATATCCCGATGGCCGAATTGGTTGACTTGGATAAGGAACGGGCCAAGGTTCAAAAAGAAATTGGTAAACTAGAAAAAGAAGTTCAACGTTCTCAAAAGAAACTAGGTAACCAGAAGTTTGTTGAAAATGCTCCTACGAAAGTTGTCGAAGCAGAAAAGCAAAAAGCTGTTGAATGGCAGCAAAAGTTAGATTCCGCTAAGGAACGATTAGCTTCTCTTCAAGAGGCCTAGTAAAATTGAAGATGGTTGTGGTACGATCTGAGTATCATAACCATCTTTTTTTGCTTAGAAAGGACTAATTTCATGATTAAAACCTATCAGGATGCCCTAAACTTTATTCACGGTCGAACAAAATTTAAAAAGATTCCTACCTTAAAGCGGATGCAACGGTTCTTGGCTGAGCTTGGTAATCCCCAACAAGGGCAACACTATATCCATGTTACTGGAACCAATGGTAAGGGTTCAACGGTGGCAATGTTGCGGTCAATGCTATTAGCGAGCGGCTTAACGGTTGGCAGTTTTACATCACCATTCATTACGCGTTTTAATGAACGAATTGAATATAATGGCCAGCAAATTAGTGACGATGACTTAATTCGCTTGACTCAGCGTCTGGAACCAGTAGTGGCGAAACTGGATGCTGAGCTACCAAGCGGCGGGCCAACCGAATTTGAGATTGATACAGCCTTGCTTTTTTGTTACATGGCTGAGAAGAAACCCGATGTAGTACTGCTGGAAGTTGGCATCGGCGGATTATACGATTCAACTAACGTCATTATTCCAGACGTCAGTGTCATCACGACGGTTGGCTGGGACCATATGAAGTACTTAGGCAATACTCTTGCCGCCATTGCTGGTCAAAAAGCCGGCATTATTAAAAATAAGGTTCCAGTGGTGATTGGCCGGTTGCCCACGTCAGCTCGCCAGGTGATTACCCAAACGGCGGCTGATAAACAAGCACCACTGTACGCATTTGGTACCGATTTTAGGAGTCAAAAGGTAAATGGCCACGGCCTCTATGCCAAGGTGCAATATGATGGCCTAGAAATTCATCACGGAGAATTTCAGCTCGGCCTAGCCGGAGATTACCAAGTTGCTAATGCCGCCATTGCATTGACAGCGGCCCAATTATTCTTAAGAATTCACCAATTGCCACTTGACCAGGCTGCTTTCCGCCAGGGACTAGCTACTAGTCAGTGGCCTGGCCGAATGGAAGTGGTTAATGATGATCCCCTAGTGTTACTTGATGGCGCCCATAATTTACCGGGGATTCAAGCCTTAGTAAAGACGATTAAGGGTGACCTCTTTGATCGAGATGTTTATCTTTTGGTAGCCATTCTAGCTGATAAACAATATAAGTTGATGCTTGGAGAATTAGCCAGTCTCGGCAATGTTCACTTAACAGTTACTAATTTTGCGGGGCCTGGTCCCCGGCGGCCAAGTGCCAACTTAGGAACGGTTGCTCGTCAATTAAACAGTCGTTATCCGATTCAGGTTGTTAAAAACTGGCAGGTTGGCTTTCAACAGGTTGCCCATCAGTTAAACAGTGATGATGTCATGATTGTAACGGGGTCGCTTTACTTTATTTCCGATGTTCGTCATCTTTTTGAAAATTAGTAAATTTTTAAGGGCAAAATTGATTCTTTTCCGTATTGGTATATTAGAGATCCAATGTGGAGGGAGTTTAAATTATGTCAAAATTAATTAATGACCAATATGCTAGATTAGTGCTAAGGAGTATTTCCGGCTTAATGGTGGGGGACGAGGAAGCAGTGAATTATATTCTGCGGTGCTACCCAACGCCAGTTCATTTTAAGCAAATGACTCGAAATGAAGAATGTCAACTAACGCTGAATAATCTAAAGATGGATCAATTTTTAGCCGCCGTGAAGTTAGGTCAATTGATCGCTCGTAGTCATCCGGCAATAGTTGGTCATGCTTATTCGAGTATCGAGCTCGGTGCAGCAATGATTAGCCACTTTACAGGTGTTGATAATGAACAGGTATGTTTAGCTTGTACAGATGTTCATAATGATATTATTGACTTGCAAACCCTGTTTACTGGTGGACGTAGTGAATGCGCCCTTTATCCTGATCAAATTTTTAAGCTAGCATTACGTGATTCTGCTTCTGGAGTGGTGATGATTCACAACCATCCTTCAGGGGATGTGCACCCATCTCACCAAGACCTGTCTTTTGCCAAACGGTTGGAACGTGGTGGGAAGATTCTTGGTATTCAAGTATTGGACTTCTTAATTATTGGCCGGGACCAATATTATAGTTGGCGGGAACATCAGGTTAGGCGAAAAAAGTAAAGAAAAGCTTAATTTCTTCTTGAATATTTTTTCTTCTCGTCATGATAATGTATATTAGTGTTCGTATGTAGCCGATGGCTATGGTATAATATGCACGATATTAATTTGAAATTACTAATTTAAAAAATGAAGGGAAGAAATAGATTGCTAGGAATTGGAACCAAAAATCTAGGAATCGATCTGGGAACTGCTAATACAATTGTCTACCTTGAAGGTAAGGGCATTGTGCTTCGTGAACCATCGGTTGTTGCACGCAACACAAAGACTAATGAAGTAATCTCAGTTGGTTCAGAGGCGCGTGACATGATTGGTCGGACACCCGCAAGCATTGTCGCTATTCGGCCAATGAAGGATGGCGTTATTGCTGATTACGACACAACTGTTGCGATGATGAAGTACTATATGCAAAAAGCATTGGGTAATAGTAATAGCAAGCCTTACGTAATGGTATGTGTACCAAGTGGTGTGACTGAGGTTGAAAAGCGAGCGGTAATTGATGCAACTCGGGTAGCTGGTGCTCGTGATGCTTATGTAATTGAGGAGCCTTTTGCTGCTGCCATTGGTGCCGGCTTGCCCGTGATGGATCCAACGGGAAGCATGGTTGTTGATATTGGTGGTGGGACCACTGATGTAGCAACTATCTCACTGGGTGGCATTGTTTCTAGCCGTTCTATTCGGATGGCTGGTGATAAGATGAATGATGCCATTGCTCAATATGTTCGCCAGAATAAGAATCTTTTGATTGGTGAACGGACAGCCGAAAAGTTGAAATGGGACATCGGTTCTGCATCCGTTAAAGCTGCTGCTGAAATGGGAACAACAGAAGTCCGGGGTCGTGACCTTGTTACTGGCTTGCCAAAGACAATTGAGGTTTCTGCTAAGGATGTTTCGGTTGCTCTACAAGACGTTGTGGAAAATATTATTACAGCGATCAAAGGTACTTTGGAAGAGACATCACCAGAAATCGCTGCTGACGTGATTGACCATGGTATTGTTTTGACTGGTGGTGGAGCATTGTTAAAGCACCTGCCAGATGTAATCGCCGATGCTACCAAGGTGCCAGTATTTATTGCTAATGATCCTCTTGATTGTGTTGCCATCGGTACTGGGGAATCCCTCAAGAGTATCGATGTAATGAAGAAAAAGTAAAAATAATTCGATTCGGATATTTTGAATGGGCGGGGCTGGTCGCAAAATGATTTGTTTTGTCTAGCCTCGTTTTACTATTTTGTAAATTACATTTGGAGGATTATCATGCGTAAATTCTTTTCCAATCGCCGGTTGGTTATTATTGTGGTAATTCTGGTGGTTTGTTTCGGCTTAATGGCTGGTTCAGTAACATTGCGTAATCGCCGTAATACTCCACCATTGCTTCAACAATTTAGTAATGACATTGTGGGCTTTGCAGATAGTGCGGTAGCGTTACCAGTTAATTGGTTACAGACAAGTTTCAGTTCGGTTAATGATTTGATGAATACGTATTCGGAAAATCGAGAGTTGAAGCAACAGGTAACAGAGCTTGCCCAAACAAAGGTACGCGACCAAACTTTGGCTCACGAAAATAAACAGTTAAAGCAAGAACTAAAGCTTAATAATTCGATGACGGACTATGATACTGTTACAGCAGCGGTTCTGATGCGAACACCATCGGCTTGGCAACAGCAACTAGTAATTAATAAGGGACAATCCAGTGGTATTAAAAAGAATATGCCAGTTATGAGTGATGGTGGCTTGATTGGTCGAATTACAGAGGTTAATAAGACCAATAGCAAGGTTGAGTTGCTTAGCGATACTAGTGAAGCTTCTAACCGCTTTGCCATTTCGATTAATGGTAATAGTGGGGTTGTAAATGGTATTATTACTGGTTACAGTGCTGCTCGGAATGAATTAGTCATGGGACAAGTTAGTTCTAAGGCGAAGATTAAGAAAGGCACTCGAGTCACCACCAGTGGAATGGGTGGTATTACTCCTAAGGGCCTTTATGTTGGTAAGGTTTCACGGGTTGGCAAGGATGATTACGGACTTGCTCAAAAGGTTTATATCAAACCAGCTGCCAACTTTAACGATGTCAACATCGTAACTGTTGCTGAATCTGCGTCTCAGGAGTGATAAAGTATGTACCGTTTATCGCGATTAAAATACGTTTTCCCAATTGGGCTTTTCGTTAGCCTCTTCTTAGATGGAGCTCTGAGTCATGCCTGGGCACCGTTATTCTTTAGTTATCCATATTCGATGGCTAGTGAGTTGGTGCTATTATGGTTGATCCTAGCCTATTTCTTTGAGAATGGAATTGAAATTCCGTTAATTCCTTTTGCAATTGCTGCAGGAATAGTTGCTGACCTGTATTGTTCCGGAATCTTAGGACTCTATATGATCCTGTTCCCATGTATTGTGGGTTTAACTAAGCTTTTGTCTAAATATTTTAGTTCCTCATTTCTATCAATGATTATGATCTTTTTTATTGATATTCTAGTTTTTGAGACATTAAATTATTGGGCTTATTCCTTAGTTAATATTACGACGGTATCATTTTGGGATTACCTGCTTTATATTCTGGCACCGACATTAGCTTTGAACCTGGTATATTTTGTTATCTTATATTGGCCAGTCCATTCCCTTTTTAATTGGGCAACGACCGAAAGAACTGCGTAATACCTCTTGACAAAAAGAGGAGAGCAGGGTAGGATACTAACTAATAAATATTACGAATGACAATGAACAGACTAGTAAGGTAAGCCTAGTTGTAAAGCGAGTTCCGGTTGATGGGAAGGAACCTTCAGGATTATCTGAATCACATCTGTGAGTTGGCTCACTGAAAGTAGTAGGTGAGTCCGGGGAAGCCCGTTATAGCGCGGAGTTTAATTTAAATTGAACTCACTAAGGTTGATTACCGTGAGGGATCAACAAGATGAGGTGGAACCGCGGAAACGCCCTCGTAGCCATTTGGCTCGAGGACGTTTTTTGTTTCCAACTGTAAATTGAACTCACTGAGGCAGTTGCTGTAAGGCAAGTGCGAACATGGGGTGGTACCACGATTGATTCGTCCTCTAGGGCTAAATGTCCTAGGGGATTTTTTGGTTATTGTCATTTAGCATGATGAGATGAAGGAGGAATTGATATGCGTTATGTTACCGAGATTTTACCATCATTATTACAAGGTGCGGGCTTAACACTTCAGATCTTTTTTTGGACATTAATTTGTTCGTTACCACTGGGAATCCTAGTTAGTTTAGGATTAATGTCAAAGATTAAACCATTAAAATGGTTACTTGAAATCTATGTTTGGCTAATGCGAGGAACACCATTGTTGCTTCAGTTGATTTTTGTTTTCTATGGATTGCCGATTGTGGGAATCGTCTTTCAACGTTACGATGCAGCTCTATTTGCCTTCATTCTTAACTATGCAGCATACTTCGCTGAAATTTTCCGTGGTGGTTTTCAAGCCATTGATGAAGGACAATTCGAAGCGGCACGGGTACTTCGCTTGAGCTATTGGCATACCTTACGGAAAATTGTAATTCCGCAAGTGGTGAAAATTGTAATTCCATCTATTGGGAACGAAGTCATTAACTTGGTCAAAGATTCATCCTTAGTTTATGTTATCGGTCTTGGCGATCTTCTACGGGCCGGCAATGTTGCTACTGCTCGGGATGTCACCTTGGTACCATTACTGTTGGTAGCCTTGATCTACTTGATCTTAGTTGGAATTTGCACCCTGGTATTGCAGAAAGTTGAAAAACGTTACTCGTACTTCAAATAGGAGGCTTAGCCTATGTTAGAGGTTAAAAATTTAACGAAAAGTTTTGGTAACCGGGTCATTCTTGATAATGTTAATTTAACGGTTAAGGATGGTGAAATTTTAAGTATTGTTGGCCCTTCTGGTGCTGGGAAAACGACACTGTTACGTTGCATTACCGGACTTGAAACTGCCAACAGTGGAAAGTTTTTGATTGATGGGCAACCATTTGATCCCCAAGGAACAGCAGATTCAGACCGGGTAATCGGAGTAGTTTTTCAAGATTATAATCTTTTTCCTAACCTATCCGTGATGGAAAACATTACTTTAGCACCAATTATGGTTTTAAAAAAGTCTAAACGGCAAGCTGAAAAGGAAGCTCAGGCCTTGCTTAATGAACTGGAATTAAATAATAAGGATAGTCTGTACCCGTGGCAGCTTTCTGGTGGGCAGAAACAACGGGTAGCAATTGCCCGGGCGTTAGCCATGAACCCAAAGATCCTTTGCTATGATGAACCGACATCGGCTTTGGATCCTGAGATGCGAAAGGAAGTCGCTAAAATTATTTTGAACCTGAAAAAAGAAGGGATGACCCAACTAGTAGTTACCCACGATTTCGACTTTGCAAATAAAATTGCGGATGATATTTTGAAGGTCAAGGCCCTTGATAAGACCTTCAAGCAGGTTCAAAACGTTGATCAATAATTATTATAGAGAGGAAGGGAAAGTGTATGAAAAAGTTCAAAGCCATCTGGCTGATAATGTTGCTTTTAATCCCGAGTCTCTTATTGAGTGGTTGTGAGAGTGTAACGACCCGCGCTAACCACCAGGATACCTGGTCACGGATTGAACGCCGTAAAAAAGTTATTATTGGTCTTGATGATAGTTTCGTGCCAATGGATTTTCGGCAAAGAAATGGAAAATTGGTTGGCTATGATGTTGATTTAGCACGGGCAGTCTTTAAACAGTACGGGATTAGGGTTTCATTTCAGCCCATTGATTGGTCAATGAAGGAAACTGAACTAAAAAACGGTACGATTGACCTACTGTGGAATGGTTATACCGTTAATAATGCTCGGCGAAAGAAAGTTGCCTTTAGTCGCAATTATCTAAAAAACCGACAAATCCTGGTTACCTTAAAAAAGTATCATATTAATAATTTCAATGACCTGACAGGTAAGTCACTAGGAGTTCAAACTGGTTCAACTGGTTACGCTGTCATGAATAACCAGTTGAAATCGGTTAAGGATAAGTTAAAAGGAAAAGCGCCAATTCTGTATGATGCCTTTCCCAATGCCTTTATCGACTTAAATGCCAACCGAATTCAGGGAATTCTAATGGATGAGGTTTATGCTAATTACTACGTCAAACACCAAAAAGATCCTCGTGCTTATAAGCTTTATATCAGCAAGGATGTTCCACCTGAGTACTTTGCTGTTGGGATGCGGAAAGGTGATAAGACCCTCCGACGTAAAATTAATACCGGCCTTGGTCGCCTGCAAAGGAATGGCCAGTTGCGTAAAATTAATGAAAAGTGGTTTGGAACTAACAGTAATTACTTAGGACCAGATGCGAATAATTAGTATTAAAAAGTCAGCACCACAAAGCGTGGACTGGCTTTTTAAGTTAGGCAAATTAAATTAAAGGATTGGTTTGTAATTTGTGTTTAGATAACGTATCATTATTCAGTGTGACAATTTTAGCAAAAAGATTGAATATTACTTTAATTACAAACGTTTGAATTGATTTGAAAGGAGAGCAAGACCGTGCATTTTAATCTTGCACGTGGTGTAGACTTAGATGTACTGCCCACTAAACAATTTAAGCTGAATCACGTCTTAATTAATTTTACGACGCCGCAGACACGGATGAATGCTACCGCGCGGGATCTCCTCGCTAACCTGCTTGAGACTAGTACCCATCGTTACCCGACCCAAACTGCTTTGGCCCGGCAGCTAGCAAAGCTTTATGGAACTTATATTGGTATTGGTGTAAGCCGGGTAGGACGACTACATACAGTACGTTTGCACGCTAGTTTTGTTAATGATGATGTGGCCAATATGGATCTTTTTAACCAGGTAATTGATCTTATCAATGAGATTCTTTTTCATCCTTTGATTGATCAGCATGAATTTGATGGTCCCACTTTTCGCATTCAAGCTAACAACTTACGAAGTTCCTTGCTGGCACTTTATGATGATAAACAGTTTTACGCTAACCGTCAGTTATTAAAATTATATTATCCGACTGATGCTATTCAACGAATTCCTAGCTTTGGGCGGGTGAGTGATCTAGCTAAGCTATCTGCCCAAAGTTTAGTATCGACTTATCAACAAATGATTGATCATGATCGAGTTAATATCTTAGTATTGGGAGATGTAGACCCGGCAGCCGTTCAATCAGCCTTAGCCCAATTACCGTTTGCGGATCGTCAAGTATCGACGATCGCCCCGTTTTATCAGCAATCATTGATTCCAACTATCAAGCGACGAACTGAGCACCAACCAGTTACCCAGGCTAAGTTGAACCTAGGCTATCAATTGCCGATTTATTATCGTGATGCCAGTTATTATGCTGGCCTGGTTTTCAATGGCCTTTTTGGTGGCACTCCTTATTCAAGGCTTTTCACCAACGTTCGTGAAAAAGCAAGTTTGGCGTATTATGCAACTAGTCACTTATTACCTTTTAGTGGTCTCCTTAGTGTGCAAACGGGGATTCGTTCTCAGGATGCTATCAAGGTGGAACAGTTAATTAACCAACAATTAGCCGCCCTGGTAGCTGGAGATTTTTCTACCCAGGAGTTAATGGAGGTTAAGGATAGTTTAGTTAATCAATACGAAGCTAGTTATGACCTTGCTAATAATATCTTGGGACGGCAATTGCTTGCAGCTCTGCTGGGCCTTCCAGCACCAAGCAATGTTACCGCTAAAATTAAGGCGGTTACCAAGAAGGATGTTCAGCAAGTAGCAGCTAAGCTGAAGTTACAGGCAATTTATTTATTAAGTGGTGAAAAATAAACAGATGGACAAGTATACTTATCAGGAATTTAATCGAACAATTTATCGGCAACGCCTTGCCAATGGCTTATTAGTGCAGTTATTACCGATGCCAGGTTTCCATAAGACGTATGCAGCTTTTTCAGCTAATTTTGGTTCCATCGACAATCAATTTATTCCTTACCATGAAAAAACAGCGGTGCGGGTACCAGATGGGGTTGCCCATTTTCTTGAGCACAAGATGTTTGAGAAAGCTGATCATGATGCTTTTGATCTCTTTGGTGAATTAGGGGCTGATTCGAACGCCTACACTAGTTTTACTCAGACTAGTTACCTTTTTTCAACGACAAGTCACCTAAAGGATAACCTGAATGTCCTTCTTGATTTTGTTCAAACGCCATACTTTACGGAGCAAACGGTGCAAAAAGAGCAGGGGATTATTGGCCAGGAAATTCAAATGTATGATGATGATGCTGACTGGCGTCTCTATTTGGGCTTAATTGGTAATTTGTATCCCCATGATCCAATGCAAATTGATATTGCTGGAACGGTTGACTCAATTAGTCAGATTACGCCGGAAATCCTGATGCAAAGTTACCGAACATTTTACCAGCCTAATAACATGAATTTGTTCCTTGTCGGCAATCTTGACCCGGTGGCGACAATGGATTGGATCGTAAATAACCAAAATCATAAAACATTCTTACCGGCAGAAAAGCCCCGCCGCCTTTTTAAGCTTAATGATCCAACTGCTCATGATGTTATTCCCTTTCGTTCTTTGACGATGAATATTACCCGACCCAAAGTCATGGTTGGTTTACGCGGAATTAAGCAGTTTACGGATGGCCGACAACGGCTTCGCTATAAATTGACAGTCGATTTGCTACTGGATGCTTTATTTGATGATACTTCTGATAATTACCTTCGCCTTTATAACGCCGAAGTGCTAGATGATTCTTTTAGTTATAATTTTGAGATGCAACGGGGATTTAATTTTGCTTACTTTAGCTCTAATACGAATCAGATGGAACGCTTTGCTGATGAAGTCGTTGCCATCTTAGAGAGTGCTGATAAGCAAATTGACGCTGCTCGAACCCGCTTTACCGGTATCAAAAATGCAGAATTAGGCCGTTTAATTGGCCTGTTAGATTCACCAGAAGCCATTGCTAACCAGTATGCGGATAAACTGTTTGCTGGTGCCAATTTAATGGATCAGATTCGCTTACTGAAGGGGATTACTATTGATGACCTGTACCAAGTAGCTAAAGAATTTATCACCTCGCAAGGAATCTCTGTTTATCAAGTGGTTCCTCATCATCAATAAACGCTACCTTTTCTTAACTTTAGAACAGCGTAGAACATGATATAATAGCCAAGGATAAGTGAAATAAATTAAATGGAGATAAGCTAATGAGTGAAAACAATAGCGAACAAAAACACGTGGAGATCGGTAAGAAACTGCAAACAGCCCGTCAAGCGAAGGGATATACCCTTGACGATTTGCAGCAAATTACCAAGATTCAAAAACGGTATTTGATTGCAATTGAAGATGAGAAATTTGATGAACTTCCCGGCGATTTTTACGTGCGGGCTTTTGTTAAACAGTACGCTAATACTGTTGGCCTTAACGGAGAAGAATTACTGAAGGAATACGATGATGACCTGCCGAAGGCTAAAACGGCCGAATATTCTAACCATATTGCTCAGGCGGTAGAATCACGGACTAGTCAACGAAAGACGATTGGCAATCAGGTGACAAAGAGTCGTCGGTATTTGCCAACGATCATCATTGTTTTGGTAATTATCTTAGTGTTAGCTGCAATTTGGTTTACGGCAATTGCTCGTAACCACCGTGACTCTTCTACCCGGATCGATAATAGTTCAGTTTCGGTTTCTGGAGAGAGTCGGAAAAAGGCTTCTTCATCAAGTAAGAAGGTTACTAAGAAGAAGACTGTTACTAAAGCAATTCAACTTAAACAAACTAGTCGAAATGATACTAGTGTTACTTATACGGCAGCTAAGTTATCTAAAGACACTGCTTTACAAATTGACCCAACCACACGGGCCTGGATGCAGGTACGGGCAAACAATAGCAATGATTTGTTAAACCGGACACTGAATGCCAATGAAAAAACCAGTGTCAAGATTAGTAAGGATACTACTAGTTTAGTAATTACGGTAGGTAACGCTCGAGCGACTACTTTGAAGATTGGTGGACAAAAGATTGATTTTACTAACAATGGTCGTTATCAGAATACCCGAACAGTGACGATTAACTTTGGCAGTCAGTCATCGTCATCAAGCTCTAGCTCGTCAACAACGAGTACGAGTTCAACTAGTGGTAGCCAACGTACTACTAATAGCAGCAGTACTGCTCCTAGTCAGAATGGCCAGTCTAGCACAGCAAATAATAATACTCGTACGCAACAGACGACTGCAACTTCTAACGTTAATAACAATCGGCAGACAACTACACAGACACGTTAATTGGGAGGATTAAAACTTGAATTTACCTAATAAATTAACCGTAGTTCGGTTAATTATCATTCCGTTTTTCTTAATTTTAATGGTCGTGCCGTTCTCCTGGGGGAACGTATCTTTCTGGGGGGCCACCATCCCAGTTTCCCAGCTTGTTGCGGCTATTCTGTTTATTGCGGCGACAATTACCGATAATTTGGATGGACGTATTGCCCGTAAACACCACCTAATCACCAACTTTGGTAAGTTTACTGATCCGTTGGCGGATAAGTTGCTAGTTATGACGGCTTTTATCGTCTTAACTGGTAGCCAGGTTGTTCCAGCCTGGGTAACGGCTATTATTATTTGGCGTGAATTAGCTGTTACTGGATTGCGACTTTTGTTAGTGGAACAGAGTGGAATCGTTCTGGCGGCTAAAATGCCTGGAAAAATCAAGACGACGACGCAGTTTATTGCAATTATTTTCTTGTTGTTGAATAACGTTATTTTTGCTATTTGGAACATTCCTTTTGGTCAGATCATGCTTTATATTTGCCTGTTCTTTACCATCTACTCTGGAGTTGATTACTTTATCCAGGGACGGGGTGTCTTCTCTGATGGCTTTAAGTAATGCTAATTAGACTATTTATTGAATAAAATTAGGGGCTGGGAGGAATCATTTTCTCAGTCTCTTTTCGTATCGCAAACCATAATTTACGTATTATTTATGTAGGGGTGAAATCAAGATGGATGCAGAAATCATTTCGGTTGGTACTGAGATCGTCCTGGGACAGATTGTGAATACGAACGCACCATTTTTAGCACGGCGGCTTGGCACATTAAATATTGAAGCGCAACGTCAATTAACGGTTCCGGACCAACCGGATCTGTTGGAAAAGGTTATTCGCGCTGCTTGGCAAAGAAGTAAACTTGTTTTTGTTTGTGGCGGATTAGGTCCAACGATCGATGATATAACCTTGCAAGGAGTGGCATCCGCCTTAAAGACCACTACCCAGCTTGATCGTGATCATTGGTCTTGGATCAAGCAAAGTTTCAAACAACGCCAAAAGGCAATGATGCCAGAGAACATTCAACAGGCTAAGTACTTAGCAGGTGGTCAGCCTTTAGCCAATCCAGTCGGCTTAGCTTTGGGCAGTTGGTATGAGTATAGTGGTCATCGTTTAGTTGTTCTTCCGGGGCCACCTCGTGAATTTATGGCAATGGTTGATCAAGAAGTAATGCCCCGGTTACGATCTTTAGTTGATACAACTAAGCAAATTGTCAGTCGAACTCTTAACTTCTTTGGCCGTCCGGAATCGCAATTAATGGACGAGATTGCAAGTGTTACCAAGAATTTGAATCGAGTGGTTATTACTTCGTATGTCCAACCGGATGCCATTCAAGTTCGATTAACAGTTCATGACCAGTCAGTGACAAAGGCCAAACAACTATTAGATCATGCACAGCAGGCAATTATTAGTAAGGAGTCGGAATATTACTTTGGTCGTGGGGATGATTGTTCTTTAGCGGCAACAGTTGTCCACCTATTAAAGGAGCGGGGATTGAAGATAACAGCTGCTGAAAGTTTAACGGGTGGTATGTTTCAAAGCACTATCTGTTCTATTCCCGGCGCTTCAAATGTTTTCGATGGCGGCTTCGTAACTTATGCCGCTAGTGCTAAAGAAAGCCTGCTAGGAATTGACCAGCGACTTATTGAACAATACGGGGTGGTTAGCGCTCAAACAGCCGCTCAGATGGCTGAGAGAAGTCGTCAGCGGATGGGTGTCGATGTAGGAATTGGCTTTACTGGCGTGGCTGGACCAGATACGCTGGAAGGCCAGCCGGCTGGAACCGTTTGGGTTGGTTTAGCATTGCCCGGGCAGACGACGATTACTCGGCAACTTCACTTAGGAGCATATGTTGGTCGGCAAGAGATCCGTCGTCAAAGTGTTCAATATGGTCTTCAGATGATTTATCAGGCTCTTAGAAAATAATCGAACTATTGTTCGCATTTTTCTTGTTTTTTCGTCAAAAACTGGTATGATTAATTCACGGATATTTCAATACAAAGGAGGAAATCTGATTTGGCTGATCAGCGAAAGGCGGCACTTGATGTTGCAATTAGAAAAATTGAAAAGAACTTTGGTAAGGGTTCGATCATGCGCATGGGTGATGCGGCTGACATGAAGATTGACACTATTTCGAGTGGCTCATTGGCAATTGATAAGGCACTCGGTGTAGGTGGTTATCCTCGTGGTCGAATTGTGGAAATCTATGGTCCCGAAAGTTCCGGGAAAACGACGGTGGCTCTTCACGCGGTGGCCGAAGTTCAACGTCAGGGTGGTACGGCTGCTTATATTGATGCCGAAAACGCTCTGGATCCCCAGTATGCTGCAGCTTTAGGGGTAGATGTTGATAACCTTTTGCTTTCGCAACCGGATACCGGTGAAGAAGGACTGGATATTGCTGATGCCTTGATTTCTAGTGGGGCAGTGGACCTGGTAGTAATTGATTCTGTAGCGGCCTTAGTTCCTCGGGCTGAAATTGAAGGTGAAATGGGTGACGCCCATGTTGGCTTGCAAGCTCGGTTAATGTCTCAGGCTCTTCGGAAGCTTTCTGGTGAGATTAATAAGACTAAGACAATTGCTATTTTTATCAATCAGATTCGTGAAAAAGTAGGAGTAATGTTTGGTAATCCCGAAACAACAACTGGTGGCCGGGCATTGAAGTTCTATGCCACTATTCGAATGGAAATTCGTCGGGCTGAACAGATTAAGAACGGAACCAATGTAATCGGTAACCGTACTAAGATCAAGATTGTTAAAAACAAGGTTGCTCCACCATTTAAGCGGTGTGAAGTTGACATTATGTATGGTGAAGGAATTTCCAAGACCGGTGAACTGCTTGATATGGCGGTTGATAAGGACATGGTTAATAAGAGTGGTGCTTGGTACTCATATGGCAACGAGCGGATTGGTCAGGGACGTGAAAACGCCAAGAAGTGGTTAGCTGACCATCCACAACAAATGGCCGAACTAATGAATAAGGTACGGGTTGCTTACGGAATGGCGCCATTAAAATCGATGGGGAAAACAACTCAAACTGCCACTCAGTCTAAGACTAAAAGTGAAAGTAAAAAGGCATAGTGATTAAGCATTTGTGTCTAAGCCTATTCCAAAGCGTTATTGGAATAGGCTTTTTTATTTAAGATTGTGAAATTCAATGGTTGACACCCTACCTAGGCAAGCTTAAAATTTAATTTGTGTGATGTTTTTTTACATGACACGGTGAAATTAATTTTATTTAACCAACAACAAAATAGTTGAAGCGGAGGTGAAATGATGAAACTATTAATTTTCGCCGCGCTTGCTATGGTTGTCGGGATTATTGTCGGCTATGTGATTCGCAAATATTCGTTTGAAAAGCAGGTTGAAAAAGCCCATCAGGATGCTGATGGAATTATTGCGGATGCTAAGAAAAAAGCAGCTACGGCGAAAAAGGAAGCAGTTCTAGAAGCCAAAGAAGACAGTCACCGTTATCGTGAACAGGTTGAATCAGAGCTTAAACAACGTCGGGATGAGGTCCAACGTCAGGAAGATCGTCTTTTACAACGAGAAACATCCTTGGATCGAAAGGATGATGCACTTGAAAAGCGTGAAAACACGGTTGGTGATCGTGAACATAAGTTGGATCAGCAGACGGAACAACTTCATCAATCACAAAAAAAGGCAACTGCATTAGTGACACAACGGCAGCAAGAGTTAGAAAAAGTCGCTGAATTGACCCATGAAGATGCTAAACAGCAATTATTAAATGAAATGAAGGATCATTTGAAGACAGAACGTGAGGTTATGATTCGTGACAGCGAACAGGAAGCGGAATTAACCGCTAACCGAAACGCTAAAAAACTTATTGTAGAAGCTATTCAACGTAGTGCTGCCGATGTCGTCTCTGAAGCAACGGTTTCCGTTGTCACCTTACCAAATGATGACATGAAGGGTCGAATTATCGGTCGTGAGGGCCGCAACATTCGTACTTTGGAAACGTTGACTGGAATTGATTTAATCATCGATGATACCCCTGAAGCAGTTGTGTTAAGTGGCTTTGATCCAGTTCGACGAGAAATCGCCAAGATTGCCTTGGAAAAGTTAATTCAAGACGGCCGGATTCACCCAGCACGAATTGAAGAGGCTGTAGAAAAGGCACGAAAAGAAATGGATAACCAGTTGCGTGAAACGGGTGAACAAGCCCTCTTTGACCTAGGAATCCATTCAATGCATCCGGATATGATTAAAACAGTTGGCCGAATGAAATATCGAACTAGTTATGGACAGAACGTTCTTGACCATTCAATCGAAGTTGCCAAGCTGGCTGGTATTATGGCTGCTGAACTGGGTGAAGATGTTACCATGGCTAAGCGAGCTGGCCTTTTGCATGATATTGGTAAAGCGGTTGACCATGAAGTGGATGGTTCACACGTTGAACTTGGTGTCGAATTAGCCCGTAAGTATAAAGAAAGCAAGGTTGTTATTAATACAATTGCTTCTCACCATGGTGACGTTGCTCCAACGTCGGTGATTGCTGTTTTAGTGCAAGCAGCTGATGCTATTTCTGGTGCACGTCCAGGGGCGCGAAGTGAATCGCTAGAACAGTATATTCAACGTTTAAAGAAGCTCGAAAGCATAGCAAATAATTACGATGGTGTTGACCATAGTTACGCAATTCAAGCTGGTCGTGAACTGCGGGTTATTGTTAAGCCAAAGAAAATTTCTGATTTGGAAGCTACCACTCTGGCCCATGATATCAAGCATCAAATTGAGAAGGAGCTTGAATATCCAGGCCACATTAAGGTGACAGTGATCCGTGAGGTTCGTGCAGTGGACTATGCTAAATAAAAAGAATTGGGAAATTCCCCAGTTCTTTTTTTCTTGCGTAGCTTTAAAGCAAAAAATATAATTAAAATGTAGGTATTCAAGGCCAAAATGAGTGCTGGCGTGAAGTAGGAAGTTTTTAATGAGGTGAGATTAATTGACAAAAAAATTGACGCCAATGATGGAGCAGTACCAAAAAGTTAAGGATCAGTATCCAGATGCCTTTCTGTTCTACCGACTGGGTGATTTTTATGAACTTTTTAATGATGATGCCGTTAAGGGAGCCCAGCTATTAGAACTGACTTTAACGACGCGTAATCATAGCGCTAAGAATCCTATTCCGATGTGTGGTGTGCCTCACCGAGCCGTTAATAACTATGTCGATATCTTAATCGATAAGGGCTATAAAGTGGCCATCTGTGAACAGATGGAAGATCCTAAAAAGGCGAAGGGAATGGTTAAACGGGCTGTTACCCGGCTTGTGACTCCCGGAACGCAGATGGATCTGACCGGTGATGCCGCTCGACAAAATAATTATTTGGCAGCAATTAGTGTTGACCAGCAAAAATTCAGTTTGGCTTATACTGATTTGTCAACGGGTGAATTAAAGACCACTACCCTTGATAACGTGGGCGCGGTTGTCAACGAATTAGTCAACCTGCAGAGTAAGGAAGCCGTGGTTGATGGTCAATTGCCATCAGAGTTGGTAGCTCAGTTAAAAAAGCGTAATATTCTTCAATCACACCAGAAAAAGATTCTAAAAAACGCTGAAGTTTCCTACCTAACCCAGGACCTTGAGACTCGTCAGCAGAAGCATGTAGTGGCCCTCTTGGTTTCTTATTTATTGACTACGCAAAAACGATCGTTGGCTCACATGCAACGGGCAATTGCTTACCAACCGAGTTCGTTTATGAAAATTGATCATTATTCTAAAACTAACCTGGAATTGATGACTAATATGCGTAGTGGCAAGCGGCAGGGAACACTGGCTTGGCTTTTGGATGAAACTAAAACCGCAATGGGGAGCCGATTATTGAAGCGCTGGCTGGACCGGCCACTAATTGATCCAGACCAGATCAGTGCTCGTCAGGATAAGGTTCAGGAATTGTTAGATCATTACTTTGAACGTAGTAATATTCAGCAAGAACTGATTAAAGTTTACGATTTGGAACGCTTAGCTGGTCGGGTCGCTTATGGCAGCGTTAATGGTCGTGACTTGATTCAGTTGAAGACCTCCTTGCGTCAGGTTCCTAAGATTAAGTATGTCCTCGAAACGCTTGATTCACCTGTCTTTGAGGAACTAGAAAAGCGGCTGGATTCGCTTGATGATGTAGCCGATCTGATTGACCGGGCGATTGTTAATGATCCACCAATTTCGGTTACCGATGGTGGGGTCATTAAGGATGGCTATAATAAGCAGCTTGACCAGTACCGTGATGCCATGAATAATGGGAAACGGTGGATCGCTGATTTGCAGGCCCAAGAGCGGAAAGTGACTGGAATTAATAATCTGAAGATTGGTTATAACCATGTCTTTGGCTACTACATTGAGGTTACTAAAGTTAATCTGAATAAAATCCCCAAGAATCGTTATGAGCGAAAACAAACCTTAGTTAATGCTGAACGTTTCTCCACACCCGAGTTAAAGGAAAAGGAAGCCTTGATTATGGGTGCCCAGGAGAAATCGACGGCCTTGGAATACGATCTTTTTGTCAATGTCCGTGAACAGGTCAAAAAGCAAATCAAACGATTGCAAAAATTAGCCCGGGCCTTGTCCGAATTGGATGTTTTACAGAGTTTTGCCGTTGTCAGTGAAGATTATCACTTTGTTCGTCCTAAATTAAACACTGGGCATAAGTTAGTCGTACGTGATGGTCGCCACCCCGTAGTAGAAAAGTTTATGGGTCACCAAGAATACGTGCCAAACGATGTCTTGATGGATGACCAAACCGATATTTTATTGATTACCGGGCCGAATATGTCCGGGAAGAGTACCTATATGCGGCAGTTGGCCTTAACGGCTGTAATGGCTCAGATGGGGTGCTTTGTACCGGCTAAATCCGCTGAATTGCCAATCTTTGACCAAATTTTTACCCGGATTGGTGCGGCGGATGACTTGATTTCTGGTGAAAGTACCTTCATGGTTGAGATGATGGAAGCCAACAACGCCCTTAAACACGCTACCGATCATAGTCTGATCTTGTTCGATGAGATTGGGCGGGGGACGGCAACGTATGACGGAATGGCGTTGGCTCAGGCGATCATTGAATATGTTCACCAACACATCCGGGCAAAGACGCTTTTCTCTACTCACTACCATGAATTAACCGACCTGGAGAAGACTTTGCCACGACTCAAGAACGTTCATGTTGGTGCCACTGAGAAAAATGGTGAGTTGGTCTTTTTGCATAAGGTTAGTGCTGGTCCAGCTGATAAGTCTTATGGGATCCATGTGGCCAAATTAGCAGGGATGCCTGAATCATTGCTTAAACGTGCTAATCAAATCCTTAAAGAACTGGAAGAAAAGGCAGTCACCCTGCCAACCAATCGGGATCGAGCGGTGACTACTTATCCGCATCCTCAGACGGCTGATCGGGTTACAGAATCGGCCGCAACAACCTCGGCAGTTCCAACTGGTACTGCATCGTCTAAACCAGCAGTGGATGCTAATGGCCAACTAGAATTATTTGCCCCCACACCCAAAAAGAAGCGTTCAACCAAGGGGGAAAAGATTTTACACCAGTTGAAAGAATTAAATTTGATGGGAATGACCCCGATGGAAGTCATGAACCAAATTTATCAATGGCAGGAAAAATTAAAGTGAGGCGAGAAGCTTGGGAAAAATTCATGAATTAAACACTGTTCTAGCTGACCAAATTGCAGCTGGAGAAGTTATTGAACGTCCTGCTTCAATTGTTAAGGAACTGGTGGAAAATTCGTTGGATGCCCATAGTAAACGTGTTGATATTATTGTTAAAAATGCTGGCCTTGATAGCATTCGAGTAATTGATGATGGGGATGGCATCGCAAGTGATGATGTCGAATTGGCTTTTCGTCGGTATGCGACCAGCAAAATTGCTACTCGTAAGGATCTTTTTAAAGTACAAACGATGGGCTTTCGAGGAGAGGCCCTTCCTAGTATTGCTTCAGTGGCTGATGTGGTGATGGTGACAGCCCAAGAAAGCCAACCCGCTGGTACCCAAATTCACTTGCGTGGTGGTAAAGTTTTAGCAAAAAAGCCAGCTCCGGCTCGTCGAGGGACCGATGTGTTAGTTACCGACTTGTTTTTCAATACGCCAGCTCGTCTGAAATACTTGAAGTCACCCCACACTGAATTAACGCGGATTATTGATATTATTAATCGACTAGCCCTTGCTAATCCAACAGTGGCCTTTAGTTTTACTCATAACGGGAAGGAAATCTTTCGTTCAGCGGGTAATGGTAACCTTCAGCAGGTGATTGCTGCTATTTATGGAATTAAAGCCGGCCGTAAAATGTTAGCGATCACTGGTGCCGATGCCGATTTTCGGGTGAGCGGTTTCGTTTCATTGCCGGAATTAACCCGGGCCTCACGACAATATATTACTATTACCATTAACCATCGCTATATTCGTAACTTTGAGTTAACTAAGGCCATTATTCAAGGTTATGAGTCTAAACTAATGGTTGGTCGTTACCCAATTGCGGTGGTCAATATTGATCTGGATCCAGTATTGGTTGATGTCAATGTTCATCCGGCTAAACGGGAAGTTCGTTTAAGCAAGGAACCTCAGTTGACCAAACTAATTGCGCAAACGATCCGCCAACGAATTGCAAGTGAGAATTTGATTCCGGATGTTAACCCAACCGGTTTTGGACCTAACGCTGCCGATGTGGCTAAGCTTAACCAACGATTGAATGAGGCAGCTCATCAATATCAGGTTAGCCCTAACCCGGGGAGGACTGCTCCAGATTCACAACGGCCAGCTCGTAAAGCTACTGGTAATCCTGCCAGCGCTGAAGCAAATGATAGTCAGCTCAGTGCACCGGTGGTCATTCACCAGGCGGCAGAATTGGCTAGTCCCGCAATGAAGGCTTTTGATCAGCGTTATCAAAATGAAAATGTGGCCGGACCATTTGGCAACGCCCAGGCGGCCTCAAGTACGAAAATTAAGTCGTCTCATCCTCATTCGGCGGAGAATCTTGATTTAGATGTCCATGATAAAACTAATAAGGCCAAGCGTCGATTTCCAGACCTGCAGTATATTGGTCAGCTGCAAGGGACATTCCTATTGGCTCAAGCTAGTGACGGCCTTTATATCGTTGATCAACATGCTGCTCAAGAGCGGATTAACTACGAACGTTTTCGTAAGGAAATTGGTCAAGTCAGTCCTGACCAGCAAGCTTTCTTAGTGCCCTTGGTGTTGAACTATTCGACGGTAGATGCGATGACCATTAATCAACATTTGGATACGTTAGCCAGTGTCGGTTTAAAGTTAGAGCCTTTTGGCCAAAACAGCTTTATTCTTCGCTCTCACCCGACCTGGTTTAAGGAGGGTCAAGAGGAAGATACCGCTAAGGAAATGATTGAATGGTTAATCAAGGATGGCAAGATTAGTGTTCGGGATTTTCGGATGAAAACCGCTATTATGATGAGCTGTAAACGGGCAATCAAGGCTAACCACCACCTTGATGAACGAGAAGCCCGGGCGCTTTTGCGGCGCTTACCCCAATGTGAAAATCCGTTTAACTGTCCCCATGGACGACCGGTAACCGTTCATTTTAATGATCAGGACCTGGAAAAGATGTTTAAGCGAATTCAGGATTCTCATGTACCATTTGCAGACGAATTTGATGACCATGAATTTTAAGAAAAGTAGGTATTAACTGTGTATGAATACATTACGGGAATTGTTACCGCGGTGACACCCCAATACGTTGTTTTGGAAGCAGGTGGTGTTGGTTACCAGCTCTTGGTCGCCAATCCATATCGTTTTAAAGAAGATGCTACTGCTCGGGTGCGCATCTATGTTTACCAAGCAGTGAGGGATGATTCAATTAGGTTATTTGGCTTTGTTGATCGAGCAGAGAAGCAGTTGTTCTTGCAATTGATTAATGTTTCTGGTATCGGACCGAAGAGTGCTTTAGCGATCTTAGCCAATCCGGACCACCAGGGTTTGATTAATGCCATTGCTAATAACGACACCGGTTATTTAGCTAAATTTCCAGGAATTGGCAAGAAAACTGCTTCACAAATTGTGCTTGACTTAAAAGATAAACTTGATGGCCTGACAACGAATAATCTTCTTACTCCTGAAGCGGCGGTAACGAAGAAAGAAGTAAATCCAGCATTAAGCGATGCTCTAGCAGCCTTAAAGGCACTGGGTTACCATGAGCGTGAAATTAAAAAGGTTAAGCAAGCTTTGCTCAAGGCTAAGGCCACTACTACTGATGAGTACTTGCGACAGGCTTTACGATTAATTAGCTAGTAAGAAGAGGGAGTTAGATGACTGATCAAGACCATGGATTAATGTCTGACCAATCACAGGATCAGGAGGAAGAGCAACTAGAATTAACCTTACGTCCTCAAACCTTACGTGATTATATTGGTCAGGCAAAGATTAAACATGAACTAAGTGTTTATATTCAAGCGGCTCAGGACCGTCAAGAGGCCTTGGACCATGTCCTTTTGTATGGGCCACCGGGCTTAGGTAAAACTACCTTAGCGATGGTGATTGCACACGAAATGAACGTTAATATTAAGACTACCAGTGGCCCGGCAATTGAAAAGCCGGGGGACCTAGTTGCACTGCTTAATGAGTTAAAACCCGGTGATGTTTTGTTTATCGATGAAATTCATCGGCTTCCTAAAGTAGTGGAAGAAATGCTTTATTCAGCGATGGAAGATTATTATATTGATATTGTAATTGGTGAAGGGCCAACTGCACATCCGGTTCATTTTCCTTTGCCACCATTTACCTTAATTGGAGCGACAACACGTGCAGGGATGCTGTCAGCACCATTGCGAGATCGTTTTGGTATTGTTGCCCATATGAATTACTATAACCAGGATGAACTGAAGCAAATTATTTTTCGTTCGGCAAAAATATTTCATACTAAGATTGAAGATGAAGGAGCCCATGAACTAGCATTGCGCTCGCGTGGGACGCCGCGGATTGCCAACCGTCTTCTTAAACGGGTTCGTGATTTTGCTCAAGTCGCTGGCAAGCCCAGTATTGATTCGGCAACGGTGAAACGAGCATTGGACCTTTTACAGGTAGATAGTCAGGGATTAGATGAAATTGACCGGAAATTATTATTGACGATGATTAAATTTTATGATGGTGGTCCGGTCGGCTTGAAAACGATCGCGGCTAACATTGGAGAAGAAACCAACACGATTGAGGAAATGTACGAGCCATACCTATTACAAATTGGCTTTATTAATCGAACACCGCGGGGAAGGGTTGTCACACCAGCAGCCTATCGTCACCTTGGCATTCCCTACCCGACACAAAAGTGAGGTGTGCATAGTGACAACAAAATTGGCTTTTCTAGTTAAACATTCAACCGCGATGGGCGCACGCACCGGTTTTTTAACGGTTAATGGACACCAAGTAGCCACCCCAGCCATTGTTCAAACTGGAAGCGTGATTGGAACACTAACCCCTGGTGAACTTGCTGAATGTCAGACGCAACTAATTAAGGTGAACGTGATTGATTATTGGCGTCATTTTGGTGCTCGGCTACCCCAACTTGGTGATTTACACCGGTTAATTGGTTGGGATGGGGTTATCCTAACTGATCCAGGGGCAGAACAAGCTTATCGGTGGGCTAAGCCGCGTGGCCGCAAGCCAAGCGGGGTTCATTTTCATGATCCCCAGACTAGTGAAATGAAGCTTTATACCCCATTGGCTGCCTTACGAGGACAAGCAGTACTTGGTGCTGATATAATGCAAAGCTTTGCCCGAATGGCGGATTACTATGCTCCAGTAGATGATCTAAAAGCAGCCGTTACCCGAACAACAAATTGGCTCCAAGAATTTTCGTTACCGGCCAATTGCCTGGCAACAATTGTTGGTGGGGGGCTTAAACGGGCTCGTCAAGCTAATATTGCGGCCTTACCAGCTTCGGTTGCCGGTTATTGTATTGCCGGCGTAGCGTCGATGGTTCCTATTGAAGAACAGCAACGCCTGGTTGAGGAGGTAATAACCATGTTACCATCTGGTGGACTGCGTTATTTACCGACTAGTGGGACTTTGCACCAATTGTTTACAATGTTAGCAAGTGGGGTAGACCTAATCGATAGTGATTTAGCTGGTCGGGAAGCTAACATGGGTAATGCCTTGGTAGGTGGTGGACACCGCCTTCACCTTGATCGCGGTCATTTTGCAGTTGATCAGCGACCGATTGTTCCCGGTTGTGCTTGTCCGGTTTGCCAAAATGACATTTCCCGGGCAGAGATTCACCAGCTTTTAATACACCACCAACCTTTAGGGGAGCGTTACCTTTTGCTGCACAATCTTTTTACTATTAACCAAATGGTAAGTGCTTTTCGTACTGCTATAATGGCTAATCACCAGACTGAGTACTTAGCGAAATTAGGCTGGAATCCGGGCCAGCAGTAGCTTTTTATAATAAAATTTGCTAAAGTTATTATTGAATATTTTTGAAGGGATGGATATTACAGTGAATAGTTTAATTTTTGGAATCTTAGGTGCTGCTAATGCTGGAGCCAGCAGCTATTCAGGCATCATCTTAATCTTATTGATGATTGCTCTGATGTATTTCTTTATGATTCGACCACAACAAAAGCAGCGTAAACAACACCAAAGTATGATGGATAGCCTGCACCCTGGTGATGAGGTAGTGACGATTGGACGCCTGCATGGAAAAGTGGATTCAATTAATAAGCAGGATCGAACCGTTACCCTGGATTGTGAGGGTATTTACCTCACCTTTGACATGGTGGCAATTGCACGAGTGATTAAGCAATCTGATGCTAATCACGATACTAAGACTGATGTCAAGGCTGCTAAGGACGACCAGGCGACTAAGGAGAAGGCCACTGCTGCCCCGGATAAGGATGATCACCAGGACCAGACCGATAAGTCAACGGATAATCCAGAAAAGTGATTGACTAATCTTCTAAAAAGTGGGAAACTTTTAGCGGACGTTTGATTAAATGTGCTGTTGTAAGTACAGGTCAAACACGATGTTTAGGCGTCCTACTCCTCGTTCGGGTCGCATTTCCCGACGAGACGTAAATACAGGAGGGAAAATCTAATGCAAATCGGATTGATTGGTTTAGGTAAGATGGGTATTCACCTTTGCCAAAATATGCTGCGCAATGATAACCAAGTCGTTGCCTTTGATCTTAATAAGAAGTCGGTTGATAAGGCTGCTTCTTATGGTGCCGAACCTGCCTATACTCTGGAAGAAATGGTTAAGAAGCTTAACCAGCCTCGGACTGTTTGGGTAATGGTACCAGCAGGTAAGCCAACTGACTCCACGATGGATTCACTGGTTAAGCTGCTTGATGCCGATGATACTGTCATTGACGGTGGGAATACTTTCTGGAAGGATTCCATGCATCATAACCGCATGTTTACCGAAAAGGGTATTCACTACTTTGACTGCGGTTCTTCCGGTGGTTGGAAAGGTGCTCTTAAGGACGGCAACTTCATGATCGGTGGGGACGATAAGGATATCTTTGAAAAGCGTCTGGCCCCACTATTTGATGGGATTGCCCAAAAGGGTGGTTACCTGTACACCGGTAAGGCTGGTTCCGGTCACTACTTGAAGATGGTTCACAATGCTATTGAATACGGAATGATGGAAGCCATGGGTGAAGGCTTTGAAGTCCTCGAAGCTTCTGACTTTGACTACGACAACGCTGCCGTTGCCAAGATGTGGAATCATGGTTCCGTTATTCGTTCTTGGCTGATGGAACTGGCTGCGGAAGCCTTTGAAAAGGATCCACACCTGGACAAGATTGCTGGTCGGATGCACAGTTCTGGTGAAGCTCACTGGACTTTGATGGATGCGATGGATCATGCTGTACCAACGCCGGTTATCTACGAAGCATTGAGCCAACGGTTCCGTTCAATGGAAGATGATTCCTTTGATGGAAAGGTTGTTGCTGCTCTGCGGAATGGTTTTGGTGGCCATGCAATGGATGCCGCTAAGAAGTAAAATCAATTTTGCTTTCAAAAAGCCACGTGTAATATTTGCACGTGGCTTTTTTTAGTTAAAACTTGGTCAGCGGTTCACTTACTGGTATACTAACTTATTAGAATAATTTTTAAATCAAGAAGGTTAAATCATGGCTGATCAATTAACAGAAATTTTCCAACAGATTAAAAAATATAATAAGATTATTATCCATCGGCATCAACGACCCGATCCGGATGCAATTGGTTCACAGGTAGGCCTCGCCGAAATCTTGAAGGCTTCTTTTCCTTATAAGCAAATTTACGTAGTTGGCAAGCATATTCCTGATTTTGATTGGATTGGCACTATGGATTCAATTGACAATCAGACCTTTGATGATGCCTTGGTAATCGTTACCGACACCGCAAACGCTCCACGAATCGATGATCGTCGTTTCAATAATGGTGATAAGTTGATTAAGATTGACCACCATCCAAATGATGAACCCTTTGGGGATTTGATGTGGGTTGTTCCGACAGCTTCCAGTTGTTCAGAAATGATTTACGACTTTTATCAACACTTTGCTAAGGAACTTAAACTACCTAAGAAAGCGGCTAGTGCATTATATGCCGGAATTATTGGTGATACTGGACGCTTTCTCTATCCGGCTACTACTCCCCGGACGATGCTGGTTGCTGGTGCATTGATGGCAGCGGGAGCCAATGCGGCAGCTATCAGTCAACACGAGAATGAAATTACCTTGCCCTTGGCACGTTTATCTGCCTATGTTTATGAGCACCTAACTATTTTAAATCACGGGGCAGCCTATGTCGTTCTTACGAATGAATTGTTGGCTAAGTTTGGCTTGACGGAAGCCGGTACTTCGGCAGTAGTATCTTTACCGGGACGAATTAAAGACGTCCGGGCCTGGGCAATTTTTGTTGAACAGACAGATGGCCATTATCGGATTCGTTTGCGTTCCAAGGGTCCAGCGATTAACGGTCTCGCTAAGAAGCACAATGGTGGGGGTCATGCACTTGCCAGTGGTGCTAAAGCTGAAGACCAGGCGGAGATTAAAGAGGTTATTGCCCAACTTGATCAATTAACAACTATTGATAGCCAGAATTAAATGGAAGGAAGAAACAATGAGTGAAAGAACTTTTCAGGATTTTAACTTACCGTCATATTTACTAAAGGCGGTGCACGCAATTAACTTTCGACAGCCAACTGCCATTCAAGAGCGCGTCATTCCCGACATCTTGAATGGCCGAAGTGTAGTTGGTCAGTCGGAAACAGGGAGTGGAAAGACCCATGCTTTCTTGCTACCGATTTTTGCTAAGCTTGATCCACAAAAGCAGAAAGTGCAGGCGGTGATCACTACACCAAGCCGTGAACTGGCTTATCAAATTTACGCAGCTGCTAAGCAATTGAATAAGTTTGCCCCTACTCCCTTGACAATTCATAACTATGTTGGGGGAACAGACAAGCAACACCAGCTTGCTCAACTAAGTCGTAAGCAACCGCAACTGGTAATTGGCACACCGGGACGGGTATTGGATTTAGTTAAGAGTCAAGCGTTAGATCTTCATACGGCAACGATGTTTGTTGTTGATGAGGCTGATATGACTTTGGATATGGGCTTCTTAGCACCAGTTGATCAAATTGCTAGTACCTTTCCTGATGACCTGCAAATGATGGTTTTTTCAGCAACTATTCCACAAAAATTACGACCATTTCTTAAAAAATATATGGCTAATCCAGTTGTTGAGGAAATTCGTCCCCAAACCATTATCAATCCTGATGTTAAGAATTGGCTACTGTCAACCAAAGGACAGGATAAGAACCAGTTAATTTATCGCTTATTGACTATGGGCGAGCCGTACCTGGCCCTGGTCTTTGCTAATACAAAAAAAAGAGTTGAAGAATTAACTCATTACTT
The DNA here is from genome assembly GCF_041859915.1 of Limosilactobacillus sp. Taxonomy (GTDB): domain Bacteria; phylum Bacillota; class Bacilli; order Lactobacillales; family Lactobacillaceae; genus Limosilactobacillus. Next base: position 14,882 of record NZ_JBFLGB010000008.1, on the reverse strand, counting down.
GGAAAATCAGGGATTAAAGGTTGCCATGATTCATGGTGGATTGGAAGCTCGGCGGCGAAAGCGAACGATGCGCCAAATTCGTAATCTTGATTTTCAGTACATTGTTGCGACAGACCTTGCCGCCCGAGGAATTGATATCGATGGTATTTCACTAGTTATTAATGATGATTTACCGACTGACCTGGAATATTTTATTCACCGGGTTGGACGAACCGGTCGGAATGGTATGGAAGGAACCGCAATTACCTTGTATGCTCCTGGCGAGGATGACCTGATTGCTAAGTTGGAGGAACGTGGTATTAAGTTTGTTCCTAAAGAATTGAAGCGTGGTCGATTGGTAACTACCCATGACCGTAATCGGCGGCATAAATACCGGCGGCGACAAGCATCCTTAGATCCTTCGATGAAAGGGTTTGTTAAGAAAACCAAGAAAAAGGTTAAGCCTGGTTATAAAAAACGGATTAAACGCGCAATTAAAGATGAGGAACAAGAAAAACGTAAGTTGGAGGTTCGCCATCGTATCCGGAAGGCTAAGCGGGTCCGCCAGCGTCAACGTCGCCGAGAAAGAAATAGGCGTTGATTTTACTGAAGTAGTTCGCTATAATATGGTTCGTTTGGGATATGCCTATAAGGATTGATTAACAGAGACGGCCAAATTGATGAGATGGTCGATGAGGTCCTTAGGGGTGCTCCCCATTCAGACAATTTGATATTCAACTCGGCACTTGTCGAGAATAAAGAGGTATACGAAATCCATCGTTGCAAGCAGAGTGGTACCGCGTCGTTCGGCGTCTCTGATCGCAAGGATGGATTTTGTATTTTGAAAGGGAGATATCATGAAGAAGTTAAAAAAGCTGAACAGTGCTCAGGTTCGGCGGATGTTCTTGAAGTTCTTTGAGGAGCATGGTCATAAGGTTATGCCAAGCGCCTCATTAGTGCCGGTAAATGACCCAACCTTACTCTGGATTAATTCCGGAGTGGCAACGATGAAAAAGTATTTTGATGGGAAAGTTGTTCCGGAAAATCCACGGATGACTTCCTCTCAGAAGAGTATTCGAACCAATGATATTGAGAATGTTGGTAAGACGGCTCGTCACCATACCATGTTCGAAATGTTAGGAAACTTTTCCGTCGGTGATTATTTCAAGAATGAAGTAATTCCGTGGGCTTGGGAATTGCTGACCAGTGACAAGTGGTTTGGCTTTGATCCAAAACGCCTTTACATTACCTATTATCCAAAGGACCATGCGGCCTATAATAAATGGCGTGAGGTAGGGGTTGCTAAAGATCATTTGATCCCGGATGAGGATAACTTCTGGGATATTGGCCAAGGCCCATCTGGCCCTGATACCGAAATCTTCTATGATCGTGGTCAAGAATTTAATAACCTGCCCGAAGATGATCCGGAAAACTATCCTGGTGGAGAAAATGAACGTTACCTGGAAATCTGGAACATTGTCTTCAGTCAATTTAACCATACACCGGAAGATACCTATGAACCGTTACCCCACAAGAACATTGATACTGGGATGGGGTTGGAACGGGTTGTTTCAATCTTTGAAAATGCACCAACTAACTTTGAGACGGACCTCTTCTTGCCATTAATTCATCAAACAGAAAAGTTCAGTGATCACAAGAAGTATGGTGCTAATAAAGATGATGATGTTCAGTTTAAGATCATTGCTGACCATATTCGAACAATCACCTTTGCCATTGGTGATGGTGCTTTGCCATCTAATATGGGACGGGGCTATGTCATTCGGCGTTTACTGCGGCGTGCGGTGGTCGCTGGCAAGAAATTAGGTATCAACAAACCGTTCCTGTATCAAATGGTTCCAACCGTTGGTAAGATCATGGAAGACTACTACCCAGAAGTCTTAAAAAATGCTGATTATATTGCTTCCGTTGTCAAGTCTGAAGAAGACCGCTTCAGTTCCACTTTGAATGGTGGCTTGAACCTGTTAAACAACGTGATTGCGCGGGCTAAGAAAGACGGTACCAATCAGATCGACGGTAAGACGGCCTTTAAGCTTTATGATACTTATGGTTTCCCAATCGAATTGACCAAGGAATATGCCAGTGATGAAGGCTTAGACGTTGATGAAAAGGGCTTTGAAGCAGCCATGACTGAGCAGCAAAACCGAGCCCGTAATGCCCGTGATATGGATAACGGGATGGGTGTTCAGACAGACCTGTGGACCGACTTTAAGGAAGACAGTAAATACGTCGGCTATACCGATTTGACTGTCGATAATGCTAAGGTTATTGGCCTTGCCCATGATGGTAAACAAGCTGACAGTGCCGATGCAGACGATAAGGATGTTGAAGTCATCTTTGATGTAACGCCATTCTATGCCGAAATGGGTGGCCAAGTTGCCGATACTGGTGACATCATTGATAATTATGGTAAGACGGTTGGTCGGGTAGTTGATGTACAGCACGCCCCTAACCAGCAAAACTTACATCGAGTTAAGCTAACGGCTCCAATCAAGAAAGGAGCTCGCTATAAGCTGGTTGTTGACCGGATTCGTCACCTCAAGATTGAAAAGAACCATACCGCTACTCACTTGCTAGACCAGGCATTGCGGAATGTCTTAGGTGGTCATACCCAACAGGCTGGTTCCTTAGTCGAAGAACATTACCTGCGCTTTGACTTTAACCACTTTGGCCAAGTTACCAATAAGGACCTACGGACAGTTGAAAAGATGGTTAATGACCAGATTTGGAAAGAAATTCCAGTTAAGACCGTCGAAACTGATATTGATTCTGCTAAGGAAATGGGTGCGATTGCCCTCTTCTCTGATAAATATGGTGATCGAGTTCGGGTGGTTAAGATTGGTGACTTCAACACTGAATTTTGTGGTGGTGACCATGTTAAGAACACCAATGAACTAGGCCTCTTTAAGATCGTTTCTGAAGGCGGGGTTGGTGCCGGCATTCGTCGGATCGAAGCCGTTACTTCTAGTGACGCTTATAAGTTCTTACAAAAGCATGATGATTTGCTAAGTGAGACGGCGACCGAATTGAAGACGGCCCAAGTGAAGGAAGTTCCTCACCAAGTGGCGGCCTTACAGAGTGAACTGAAGACTGCTTTGAAGAAGAGTGATGCCTTAGAGGCTAAGATCGCCGCTCAGCAAGCTAATAACGTCTTTGAAAACGTTCAGAATACCAAGAATGGTAGTTTGATTGCCGCCGAGGTTAAAGTAGCTGGAATGGGTCAGCTACGGCAATTAGCCGATAATTGGCGGGTCAAGAAGTTGTCTGATGTGCTAGTCTTAGGAACGGCCAATAATGGTAAGGCCAACCTACTCGTAGCAGTTAGTGATGATAAGGTCAAGGCTGGTTTAAAGGCCGGTGACCTAATTAAGTCAATTGCTAAAGCTATCAATGGTGGTGGCGGTGGTCGGCCAAACCTCGCCCAAGCCGGTGGGAAGAATCCAGCAGGCCTGCAAGACGCCTTGAAATTAGCTAAAGAGTATCTTAATAAGTAAGTAGTTTGAGAAGCATTAGCATTGCTAGTGCTTCTTTTGTTATAGCGCTTTAATTGTGCTTTAATGTTAGTTATAGTAAAATAGAAAACTAAGAGGCTAATCAGAGGTGACGATTAATGACTACTAACAATGATAAGACGATGTTCTATGACTTTGGTCAGGAACGGAAAAAGAATATCAAAGAAACTTTAAAGACAGTTTACGAATCGCTTGAAGAAAAGGGTTATAACCCAATTAATCAAATTGTCGGTTATTTGCTTTCTGGTGATCCAGCTTACATTCCGCGGTTAAATAATGCCCGGAATTTGATTCGACAACATGAACGAGATGAAATTATTGAAGAACTAGTTACGTCGTACCTAAAGAATAATGGTGAGACCAAATGAGACTGATGGGCTTAGACGTGGGTTCTAAGACGGTCGGCATTGCGGTCAGTGACCCTCTGGGATGGACGGCTCAGGCTGTAGAAATTATTCCGATTAATGAGGAAGAAGAGGTTTTTGGTATTGATCGGGTAGCAGAATTGGTTGCAAAAAAACAGGTAGCTGGTTTTGTGGTTGGCCTGCCGAAGAATATGAATAATACCGAGGGTCCCCGGGTCGATGCCTCTAAACATTATGGCCAGTTGCTTAAACAGCGTTTTCCAAAAATTCCAGTTGATTTTCAAGATGAACGATTGACAACTGTCGAGGCTCATCGGATGTTGGTTGAAGAAGCAGACATTTCGCGTGCTAAGCAAAAAAAAGTAATCGATGAAGTTGCTGCTACCTTTATTCTTCAGAGTTACTTAGATCGTCATGGCCGTTTAGTTTCGAAATTAAATTAAGGATGAATTGATATGAGCAAACAACAATCTAATCATGATGAGAACTTAATTACCTTGGTTGATGAAAATGGTAATGAGCAACTATTTAAAGAGTTGTTTACCTTTGATTCTGATGATTATGGTAAGTCTTACATTTTTATTTATCCAGCTGAGCAAGAGAATGATGATTCTGTTGATATCCAAGCCTATATCGTTGCTGAGAATGCTGATGGCGATGGCCAAGACTTAGTACCGATTGAAGATGATAAAGAGTGGGATATGGTTGAACAGGTTTTAAATACCTTTCTGGATGATGATGGTAACTTTAAGGCTTAACGTAGTGGGTAATTGGGAAGTGATAGCCAGGCGGTTATCACTTCCCTTTTCTATCGGGTTAATGTTAAGTAGGTGATAGTACTATGGTGCTGACGACTTTCATAATCTTGATCTTAGTTGGCTGCTTTATCAGCGGTCATCGTCGTGGACTACTGATGATGATCTTTTATGTTGGTACTTACTTGATTAGTTGGTTAGTGGCTCGTTGGGGATCTGGAATAATTGGTAGCTACCTTGGCCATTTGTTGCCAGATGTTAGCCGAGACGCGACTTACTCGAACGTTATTTTAAGAACGGTTAATAACAATGACTTCTTTTATCGTGGCGTGGCATTTTTGGTTATTTTTATGATTGTAACCTGGCTTGGTCATTGGGTAATTGGTCGGTTACGATGGTTGCAAGCCTTACCAATTATTGGTACTTTTGACCGCCTGATGGGTGGAATACTGTCCTTAGTAGTTGGCTATATTATTGTTTACGTAGCCTTAGTAATCTTGCAGCTTTGGCCGGTCAGCTGGTGGCAACTTCAAGTGGCCAATTCAGGTCTGGCACAGTTTATGATTAATCAAACACCGGGGTTAGCTCGGTTAGTATTAGATACGTTAAAATAATAGGGGAAGAGTTATAAAATGAATCATAAAATTATAAAGACTTTAGAATTTGATCTTATCAAGGGGATGTTAGCAAAGCACTTGGTGTCAGTTGCGGGTCATTATGAACTGGAAAAGATGACTCCACAAAGCAATTTTGAACGGGTGCAACGCTACCTAACTGAAACGACCGATGGTGCGGATATTTTGCGCTTAGAAGGTGGAATTCCAATTCCTAAATTAGCCGATATTCGACCTCAAATGAAACGATTAAAGATTGGTGCTAATTTGAATGGAACCGAGCTTGCTCAAGTAACTAAGGTCTTGCAAACCAGCATGAGTGTTCGTAATTTCTTTGAACAGATGCGAGAAAAGAAAATCAAATTGCGGGTCTTAGACTCCTTAGTTGATCGTTTAGTAACGATCCCGTCGATTACCAAGCGTCTTGTCCGTTCAATTGATCCGGATGGTCGGCTTAATGATGAGGCCTCCACAAAGCTTCATGGGATTCGTCAATTGATTATTAAGACCGAAAATGATATTCATCAGCAAATGGAACATTATACACGAGGGAAAAATGCCAAATACCTTAGTGAACCGGTGATTACGATTCGGGATGACCGTTACGTTATTCCAGCCTTAGCTCGGTACCGAAATAAATTTGGTGGGGTGGTTCATGATCAAAGTGCTAGTGGACAGACTCTTTATATCGAACCGGCTGGTGTGATGGAATATAATAATCACCTGCGTCAGGCACAAATTGAAGAACGTCAGGAAATGTTAAGGATCTTAGCAGAGTTGTCAGCCCTTATTGCTCCTTATCGCCGTGACATTCAGAATAACGAACGGGTGCTAGGACAATTAGACTTTATTAATGCTAAAGCGGCTTTAGCTCACGACATGAAAGCTAGTTTACCATTGTTGAGTCGTGAAAATCATGTTAACTTACGTCACGCTCGGCACCCGTTAATTGATCCCCAAAAGGTTGTGGACAACGATATTAAAATTGGTCAAGATTACCAAGCAATCATTATTACTGGTCCCAACACTGGTGGTAAAACTATTACCCTTAAAACTCTCGGCCTGATTCAATTAATGGGCCAAGCGGGACTCTTTATTCCTGCCGAAGAAGGGAGCACGATTGGTGTTTTCGATAATATTTTTGCTGATATTGGTGATGAACAATCGTTGGAACAAAACCTCAGTACCTTTTCCGGACACATGGACAATGTGAAGACAATTCTGAATCGGATCACCGACCGTAGTCTAGTGTTGCTCGACGAATTAGGTGCCGGTACTGATCCAAAGGAGGGGGCTGCTCTAGCAATGGCTATTCTGGATAATATTGGCAGTAAGGGCAGCCTGGTAGTAATTACCACCCACTATCCGGAACTGAAGGCGTATGGCTACGATCGTGCTAAGACAATTAATGCCAGTATGGAATTTGATCAACAAACCTTCCAGCCAACTTATCGCCTCTTGCTAGGAATTCCGGGACGTTCGAATGGGTTGGAGATCGCTCGTCGGTTGGGAATCGATTCGACGATCATTGATGAAGCCCGTTCGCTGGTCAGCGATGATAGTCAGGATCTCAATAAGATGATTGGTGACTTGGTTGAACAGCGTAAAGAAGCCCGCGAAAGAAACGAACACCTTAGTCGGTTATTAGTCAAGAATGAACGGACCCAGAAGGACCTGGACGAACGCTTATCACGCTTTAACGAACAACGTGATAAGTTGTTTGACCAAGCCCGTTCAAAGGCCAATCACCAAGTGGCAATGGCTAAGCGAAAGGCTAATAATATTATTCATCATCTTCGTCAACTAGAAGTTCAGCAGGGAGCTAATGTAAAAGAAAATCAATTAATCGATGCCCAGGGTGCTCTAAATGCCCTTCACCAAGAAGATCCTCGTTTACAACATAATACCGTTTTGAAACGAGCACGGGCTAAGCACAATCTTCACGTTGGTGATGCCGTGATGGTTAAATCATATGGCCAGTACGGTGAACTTCTTTCCAAGCGTGGCAACCATAAGTGGGAAGTCCAGATTGGTATTCTTAAGATGGAAATCGATGAACGAGACCTAGAAAAGATTGCTAAGAAAGACTTGCCTAAGGAAAAGACTTCGCATCGGGTACGAAGTGCGGTTCATACCACTCAAACACGTCATACTTCAGCCCGACTCGATTTGCGTGGCCATCGTTATGAACAAGCGATGAGTGAACTGAGTGACTTTATCGATCATGCTCTGCTTAATAATCTGTCCTCGGTAACGATTATTCATGGTAAGGGGACCGGTGCCTTACGTAAGGGAACTCAGGAATACCTGCGGAGTAACCCGCGGGTGAAATCCTTTGGCTATGCAGCGCCGAATGCTGGTGGCGATGGTGCTACAATTGTTAATTTGTAATTTACTAATAAAAAGTAAGCAATTATCGTGACAGCAATATCACCTTTTGCTAGAATAATATTAGTCAGTCTAGGAGGAGGAATTATTATGGCTGTAAACGTAACTACTGATCAGAATTTTACTCAAGATACGGCAACTGGAGTTTCTGTAATTGATTTTTGGGCGACATGGTGTGGACCTTGTCGAATGCAATCGCCAGTTGTTGAGGCATTATCAAATGAAATGCCAAACATAAAATTCTTTAAACTTGATGTTGACCAAAACCCGGCTACAGCTCAGCAATTTCGAATTATGAGTATTCCGACATTGATGGTTAAAAAAGATGGTCAAGTGGTTGATCAAATTGTTGGCTACCATTCTAAGGAACAGCTTCAACAAATTTTACAACAATATACGGCATAAAATAGACAAAAAAGGCATTAGTCAAATCGGCTAATGTCTTTTGTCTACTTTCGTTATTTTTTCAATAAAGAATGTTTTTTCTTTTTATTTGTTTGCTTTTTCTTTGGCGAGGCAACATGAATAAAAGTGATCAGTTCACTTCGCTCATCGTCGGCGTCCGTTTTCGGATCGTTTTGAACTAAAATATCAACGGTTTCGTGATGCCGGTCATTAATTTTAGCTTCGGCCACTGTACCCAGTTGAAATTCAATTTCTTGGGCTAAGAAGCCACATTCTAAGCCGAAGGAGGTTTGTTCTCCACCACGTTGAATTCGTTCATTGACGATTGGCCCACCTAATCGCCAAATTTGACTAACTTTATCGTGACGCTGGAGAGTGAGGTCACCAAAGCCCAATTGCTGAGTCAAAATAACTAAGTCGTCATGGGTCGCAACTGGATATTGTTGGGCAAGGTCTTTACCGATCCAATAAAGCATATCATCGGCTTCTTTACCAAGAATGGCAGGAAGAATGATGTCACGTAAGGTGCCGTTAGCTAATCCTTGGTGACTGTGTAATAGTTGATCGTATCGTTTTTGACTCATTATTTTTTATTCGCTCCTTTATAGCAATCATTCCTATTATACTTAAAAATACCCCCTTTAATAGTTAAAGTTTGTAAAAACTTGCAAATTTTGCTGGTAAAAACGATAATATAGTTTCAAGTAATTTTATGCGGATCAAATTAAGTTAATTTTGAGGTGAACAACATGGATAATCGACCGATTGGTGTAATGGATTCAGGACTAGGGGGCCTATCGGTATTGCGGGTGCTGCACAAGAGATTGCCAAAGGAGTCCCTACTTTTTGTCGGGGATCAGGGGCATTTTCCATATGGTACGAAAAGTCAAGGAGAGTTACAGCATCTGGTATTGAACATTGGTAACTTCTTAGTAGCCCATAACATTAAGCTAATGATTGTGGCTTGCAATACGGCTACAGGGGCTGCATTGCCGCTCTTGCAGGGAAAATTGCCGGTACCGGTAATTGGAGTAATTGAGCCGGGAGCTGTTGCGGCGATTGCCCATCATCCGCAAACGGTGGGAGTAATCGGTACCGAATCAACGATTAAGAAGGGTGCTTATGACCGTACTCTTCACCGTCTAGCACCAAAGATAAAGGTGTATAGTCACGCAGCTCAACCGCTTGTTTCTATTGTTGAACATGGTCAGACCGGTACTTCGGCAGCTCAGACAGCTGTTAATACCGAATTAGCTTACTTTACCAATCATCCGGTTCAAGTACTGGTATTGGGTTGTACTCATTTTCCATTTTTAGCACCAGAGATTCAGCACAAGCTGGGTAAGGATGTCTTGTTAGTTGATCCAGCTTTTGAAACTATTAAACAAACGATAAGATTATTGACCCAAAAAGGTCTTTTAGCAGGTCAAAACCAAGGTACGGTTCGGCTCTATACCACTGGACGCCGCACGGACTTAGTTGCTGGTGCGCAAAAATGGCTAGCCGGACACTTTACTAGTTGTGAACATGTTGATTTATGAAGGGACAAGACAATGACAACTTTAGTAATTGCAACGAAAAATGCTGGTAAGGCTCGTGAATATCGAAAAATGTTAGCGCCACATGGCATTGAGATTAAAACCTTAGCCGACTTTGCACCGATTAAGATTAATGAAAATGGTCACTCCTTTGAGGAAAATGCAACAATTAAAGCTCAAACGGTAATGAATGTCCTTGGTTTGCCTGTTATGGCTGATGATTCCGGGCTAGTAGTTGATGCCCTCAATGGTGCGCCTGGCATTTATTCTGCACGCTATGCCGGTGATCATGATGACGCTGCTAATAATGCTAAGCTTTTACGGGCGTTAGCCGATGTCCCTGATGAGAAACGGACGGCTCACTTTCATACGACAATCGTTGCCCTAAAACCAGATGGTACTAAATTAGTGGCTAATGGTCGAATTAACGGGCAGATTTTACGACAGCGGCGTGGTGAAAACGGTTTTGGTTATGATCCATTGTTTTATGTACCATCTTTACATAAGACATTAGCCCAATTGACGGCTGAACAGAAGAATCAAGTTAGTCACCGCGGACGGGCATTGCGTCAATTTATGAATGATTTCCCAGAATGGTGGCAGGTCGAATAAGGCCGTTAACGAACCTGGTTAATAAATTTTGGAATAAGAAATAAACAGTGTTACCAGTTGTTAGGCAACACTGTTATTTTTTAACGGTTATTTTTAAGGAGCTGCTCGATTGTCCTTAGAACTCCATCGTGGTTGTTATCACTAGTGGTAACGTACCCGGACTGGAGTTTAATGATTGGATTAGCATTTTGCATAGCGTAACTTCGGGCAGTCATCGCTAACATTCCGAGGTCGTTTTCATTGTCGCCAAAGGTTACGATTTCATCGTCTTGGAGATGAAATCGTTTTTGTAATTGGGCCAAAGCATTGCGCTTGGTCCCTTTAGCATTGCCGATTAGGTCGGTGTTAAAGCCGGAATTTTCAACAATTAAGGATGGTGGCAGGTAACCGTCCATAACTGCGGCAACTTTGTTGAGATTAATGTGGTTAGCAAAGTTGACCGAGATTTTGGTGAATTCTTCACGAGGAAACTGGCGAAAAACCTGACGAATGTCCGGAACTCGGATAACATCCTCGTAAAAGAGCTTGATGATTTGAAAGTTATGATTATCCATCTTTTGGTCGACGTAAGAGTGAATTGGTCCGGATACTACTAGCTGATTGATATCTTCCGGACCGTAAAAGCGGTCGAGAATATGCATTACTCGTTCTAAAGCGGTGACTTGAATTGGATAGGCGGTTACAAAATGACCGCCATGGTGGATGACAGAACCATTCTGGGAGATAAACTCCATTTGATCAACATAAGGAGTAAATTCTCGAGCTAAGCGAGGGAAACTAGAACCGCTAGCTACTACAAAGTGAATCCCTTGGTGTTGCAAATGACGGAAAACCTGCTTGAAGAGGTGGTGATTATAGGAATGGTCATCATGTAAAAAGGTGCCATCCATATCGGTTGCAATTAATTTAATGCTCATGGTGATTAGTTTCTTCCCAGGATAATGGAATATTATGAATATGTAAGGCGTGAAGGTAAGCAGTGAGAAATTTACTGGTTAATCTAGTTTGACTGCCGTTAGCAACGGTAATTGTGACTCGAAAGACTAGTTGATTACTAACGGTGACTGGTCCTACAATGATTGGCTTTCCTCGTAGTTCTGGTGTTTGAGTAATTAATTTTTGATTGACCTGTTCAATGATGTCCCGAACCTTAGCAAGGGATGCATTAGGTGCAATATAAAGATCAACGTTGGCTACCATGTTGTTGCGTGAAAAATTACGAACGATCGTAATGTTACGATTGGGAATATAGTTGAGAGTTCCGTCGGCGCTGGTGATTTTAGTGGTTCGAATTCCTAATGCAGTGACGGTGCCCTTGATCTTATCGACTTCTACTACGTCGCCAACGTCAAGTTGTTGTTCAAGAAGAATAAAGAAACCATTGACCAGGTCACTGACAAATCCCTGAGCCCCCAATCCTAAGGCAATGCTAAAGATTCCTGCTCCAGCAACCAGGGTTCCCACCGGTACGCCGATTTCCGAAAGTAGTGCATATAGAAAGAAAAAGTAACAAGTATAGCGGTAGATATTAAGGGTTAGGGCCCGGATAGTTGCTAAGCGGTTACTGCTTTTTAGAAACTGATACTTATTGGATTCTAGGAAAAGGTGATTAATGATTATTCGTCCTAACCACAAAATAAGAAAGAAAAGTATGGCAGTGACGATGATCAGCAAGAACTTATTCAGTATTTGCTGGAGAATTTGGTGCCAAGAAAGGTCGGTAAAGGCCTTGCGAACCTGTTCAATTTGATTATTTAATTGGGCGTTATTCGCCACAATAACCATGTGAGGGCCTCCTTGCTTTTAGTGTCGCATTAATTGTAACAATGAATCGTAGAAAATGTCGATAGGCTAATTGTTGTTTTTCTTGAATCTGTGCTATTCTTATTTTAAGTATAAGCCTATTTAATCCTTAACAAAGGAGGAGAAACCAATGACTTTTGGACAGCTAGCGGGTTTAATTGCGGCAATTGCTTTCTTAATTCTTGTCGTTTTTGCATGCGTTGTACTAAATCAAGTCACTAAAACGATGCGAGAGACGAAGCAAAGTATGACTACTCTGACCCGCGATGTCGATGATCTTAGTAAAGAAGTAGAAGAGGTACTCAGTAATACTAATTCGTTATTAACCGATATTAATAAGAAGTCTTCCCAGCTTGATCCGGCGGTTAAGGCGGTAGCAGATGTTGGTCAAAGCGTGATTGATATTAATGATCATGTCCGTGACTTAACCGCTAAAGTTACTTCTCGGCGAGGAAAAAGCCATTTTGGAATGGGATTCCTTAAAACTGCTGGACAGACTGCAGTCTTGAAAGCTTTAGCAAAATTTAGACAACGACATACAGAAAAGAAGGGAGTAGATACTGATGAGTAAAAAGTTATTTGTGGGAGCGTTGTTAGGTAGTGCGGTAACTGGTGCAGCCTGGTTATCATTGTCAACTAAAAAGAAGGCCGCTATTAAAAAGCAGTTTAATGAGCGGACTAATGCAGCCATGACAACCGCCACGGACTATGTCTTAGATGCTTTAGACATTGTTGATGCTAAAATGGCGGATGTGCAAGCTAATGAGAAATTCAATAGTTTTGCCGATAGTGCCAAAAATATTAAAAAAGCAGCCCAGGCAAAAGCCAGTAAGTTTGCTGACCATTTGACAAATGATGATTTTGATAAGCAAACTGCCGATATTCGTGCTAGTCTGGCAGCTGCTAAACACCCTGATGATAATGATGACGCGGTGGTTGATGACGATATTGTAATTGATAATACGACTGATAGTAATCAATCAACTGACCCTAAAAAAGATTAGTAAAAATTTAAATAGGTTGAATGGTGAAGTATAAGGATTAGCACTTCACCATTTTTTAAATTATTAAGATAAGGGTGGTCAGCTATTAAATCAGATTGAAACTAGCAATAAAAGTTTTCTTGCTTTGTGCAAGACCCTAGGGAACATGGTTAATAGAGTGAACAAACTATATTTGAAAACGTTTGCCATTTAATGGTCAATCTGCTATATTAGTGTGGTTATGAAAATAATGAAAACAGTAAGAGCAATAAAGGAAGGGCTGTCTTATGGAAAAGCAATCAGTAACAATTTATACCGTTGCGCGTGAAGCCCGGGTTTCGATGGCAACTGTTTCCCGGGTTGTAAACGGCAATCCTAATGTTAAGCCGGCTACCCGGCAGAAAGTATTGGACGTTATTAAGCGGTTGAACTACCGGCCAAATGCTGTTGCTCGTGGTTTGGCTTCTAAGAGGACCACTACGGTTGGCGTAATTATTCCCCGAATTACTAACCCTTATTTTGCCGATTTGGCGCTGGGAATTGATGATATTGCCTCAATGTACAAATACAACATTATTTTAACTAATTCTGATAATGAGGATGACAAGATCTTAGCGGTTGTTCGTAACTTACTTGCTAAGCAGGTTGATGGTGTTATTTTCATGGGTTACAATTTGCCAGATGCTGTTAAGAAAGAGTTAAAGGACAGTAATACACCAGTAGTGGTTGCCGGTTCTGTAGTAGATGATCCTAATATTGCTACCGTTCGAATCGATTATCAAAGTGCTACTGAAGAAGCAACTGCTAAATTGTTGGAACATGTCCATGATCATGTTGCCTTCGTTACCGGTCCACTGAAGTATGCAATTAATGGAACCGCCCGATTAAAGGGTTATCAGGCAGCGTTGGCAGCAGCAGATGTTAATTATGACAAGCAATTGGTTATTGAGACTAATGGAACCTATCAGGCAAGTTATGACCAAGCTAAACTCGTTTTGCAACTGGGAATCAAAGCTGCCTACGTCAGTGATGATACCTTGGCAGTTGGCCTATTGAATGGCTTAACTGATAATGGGGTAAAGGTTCCGGATGATTTTGAAATTATTTCTTCGAATGATACAACCTATACTAAGATTGCTCGGCCAACCATTTCTTCGATTACTCAGCCACTTTACGATATTGGTGCTGTTGCTATGCGTTTATTGACAAAGTTGATGAGTGGAAAAGAGTCAACAACTGATGAGAAAGATGTGATCTTAGAACATGGCTTTGCTCAACGGCAATCTACGGAGCAATAGTGAATGGTAACCCGGAGTGAATTACGGGCTCAGCAACGGGCAGCAGCTACTCAATCAACAGTTAATAAAAAAAATTTACAGCCATCAGTAAGAAAACATCACCTTTTTAACCTGTGGGGAACCATTATTTTGGGCTTGTTGGGCATTGATTCGTGTTCGCCGTAAGTGATCAAGGTTGGCAATTGAATGTTGTGAATATCTTTGCTGCGGTCCCAGCCGGCTAACTTGCCAGTAACGACGAATTCGTTATCTCCTTGGAAGTAATTGTAAACCTGAACTCCCATTGTAGAGGTCAAATGACTGATTGCGGCAGGTTGCTTACGATCGATGTAATCCTTATTTAGTTTCTCGATCAATTCTTCATAGCGTTCATTAAAGTCATTTTTGGCTTCGCAGTCTTTCAGGAAGGCCAATTCTTCTGGGCTAAATTCGGATTCACGAATCTTGGTGATGTTTTCCATGTATTCATCGATGTTGTCGGTCATTGATGAAATGATGATACCCTTCAAGTGGTCAGGGTATTTCAGCGCGTATTCTTGAACTAAGGCACCGCCCCATGACTGACCGATCAAGTAGAAATTATCTAAGCCAAGTTTTTGGCGAACTTCTTCA